>JAUIAI010000147.1 GCA_030425615.1 Gammaproteobacteria bacterium | reverse complement strand
GGTCGTCATCGAGTTGAAAAACTCGGGGTGGACGAACTGCAGGCCGGGCTGGGCAAGCTCGGAGCGGATGATCAACGCCATCGTGCCGCCGGCGCGCGTGCGCTATCTCGCCGACATCTCGGACACCGTGCGCGGATACAAGGCCCGTGCCGCTCGCAACGCCACGGTGGCCCGTGAGATCCAGCACCTTCGCGAGAGCCAGCGAATGCTCCACGAGGCCGTGCCGGAGAAGCACCGCGCACGCGACGCCCTGCAGGAGCAACTGGACGCACGCGAGGCCCGGCTCGACGGTGACGCGCGCAAGCTGCTCGCCCAGTGGCCGGCGATGCGCGAGGCCTACAGCGGCGACGAGTACGTGGTGCGCATCCGCGACAAGGAGATCCGCACCAGGCTCACCCACACGTCGCTTTCGGGAACCCGGATTCCCAAGGTGGCACTGCCTCGCTACGAGGACGAGGGCGAGATCCTCAAGTGGCTGATGCTCGAGAACGTGCCCGGGTCCTACCCCTACACGGCCGGCGTGTTCGCGTTCAAACGCGAGGGTGAGGATCCGACGCGCATGTTCGCCGGCGAGGGCGACCCGTTCCGCACCAACCGCCGCTTCCACCTGTTGTCAGAAGGCATGCCGGCCAAACGGCTGTCCACGGCCTTCGATTCGGTGACCCTGTACGGGCACGACCCGGATCTTCGCCCGGACATCTACGGCAAGGTGGGCAACTCGGGTGTGAGCATCGCCACCCTGGACGACATGAAGGTGCTGTACTCGGGCTTCGATCTGTGCAACCCGAGCACCAGCGTCAGCATGACCATCAACGGCCCCGCGCCGAGCATTCTGGCGATGTTCCTGAACACCGCCATCGACCAGCAGCTGGACAAGTTCCGCGAGGAGAACGGGCGCGAACCCACCGACACCGAGGCCGCGAAGATTCGCGAATGGACGCTGGCCACGGTGCGCGGCACCGTGCAGGCGGACATTCTCAAGGAAGACCAGGGCCAGAACACCTGCATCTTCTCCACCGAATTCAGCCTCAAGGTGATGGGCGACATTCAGGAATACTTCGTCCACCACGACGTGCGCAATTTCTACTCGGTCAGCATCAGCGGCTATCACATTGCCGAGGCCGGGGCGAACCCGATCAGCCAGCTCGCGTTCACGCTGTCGAACGGTTTCACCTTCGTGGAGGCGTATCTGGCGCGCGGCATGCACATCGACGACTTCGCGCCCAACCTGAGCTTCTTCTTCTCGAACGGCATGGACCCCGAGTACACGGTGATCGGCCGGGTGGCGCGGCGCATCTGGGCCGTGGCGATGCGCGAGCGCTACGGTGCCAACGAGCGCAGCCAGAAGCTCAAGTACCACTGTCAGACCAGTGGTCGCTCGCTGCACGCGCAGGAGATCTCGTTCAACGACATCCGCACCACCCTGCAGGCGCTGATCGCCACCTACGACAACGCCAACAGTCTGCACACGAACGCCTACGACGAGGCCATCACCACGCCCACCGAGGAGAGCGTGCGCCGCGCCATGGCGATTCAGCTCATCATCAATCGCGAGTGGGGTCTGGCGAAGAACGAGAACCCCAATCAGGGTGCGTTCATCATCGACGAACTCACCGAGCTCGTCGAGGAGGCGGTGCTGGCGGAGTTCGAGCGCATCGCCGATCGCGGCGGTGTGCTCGGCGCCATGGAGACCGGCTATCAGCGTGGCAAAATCCAGGACGAGAGCATGCACTACGAGATGCTCAAGCACACGGGTGAGCTGCCGATCATCGGGGTGAACACCTTCCGCAACCCGGACGAAGACGCGCCGCCGATGACCATCGAACTCGCGCGCTCGACCGAAGCCGAGAAGCAGAGTCAGCTCCAGCGATTGCAGTCTTTCCAGGAGCGCCATGCGCAGACGGCACCGGAGATGATCGACCGTCTCAAACAGACCGTCATCGACAACGGCAACGTCTTCGAAGTGCTGATGGACGCGGTACGGGTGTGTTCGCTCGGTCAGATCACGGGCGCGTTGTTCGAGGTCGGCGGCCAGTACCGGCGAAGCATGTGATCGATGAAGTCTTCGTCGAGCCTACCCGTTGACCTCGAGCGGCGTCTGACCGAACTCGAAATCAAGGCCGCCTACGCCGACGATCTGCTCGAGGTGCTGAACGCGCAGGTCGCGCGTCAGCAGGATGTCATCGAAGTGCTGGTGCGGGAGATCCGGGCGCTTCGCGAACGGCAGGGACAGTCGGGCGAAGAAACCGGACGCAGCCTGCGCGACGATCTGCCACCGCACTACTGAGGCGGGGCGACCGGCCTCCGGGCGCGCGCGTCAGCCGGCATAGCCGTCGAACTCGGGCAGCCCGTCGTCACGACGACAGGACCAGGCTGCGCGAGAGCCCATGAAGATGCGTGCCTCGGGTTCGAAGCCGGGCTCCGTGTCCAGCGAGCCGGCCGGAATCATGACCACACCCGTGGCTTCGTTGGCCCGCGGCAGGCGTGCGCCGCACTGCCGGCAGAACGTGTTTGCGAACCGCTCCGCCTCGGGCACCTTGAACCGGGAGACGAGTTCTTCGCCGGACTCCCAGGTCAGGGACCCCTTCACGAACAGATTGCTCGCGTGGCCGGTTCCGCTGGCCTTTCGGCAGCGCGAACAGTGGCAATGATAGAAGTGGGCCGGCTCACCAGTGACGGTGTAGCAGACATCACCGCAGAGACAACTGCCTGTCAGGGTCTTGGACATGGCGGGCCATTGCGTGGGGTCGGAAGCATCCCATGTTCGCAGATTCCGGTCACACCTGGTGTAAAGCGGCACCCGGGCCCGCGGAGGGCCGGATCCCGGGCGGCTCGAACCGGACGACGTGCCGCGACGATCACTGCGACAATCCCGGATCGAATGCACTCGAACGGGGGACCCCACCATGAATCGCGTCGTGATCTGTGAGCCGTTGCGAACCGCCGTCGGCGGCTATGGCGGCATGTATGTCGATGTTCCGGCCGCCCATCTGGCCCGTACCGTGATCGAGGCCCTCCTCGAGCGCACGGGGCTCGACCCCGAGCGGGTCGACGACGTGATCTTCGGCCAGTGCTATCCGAACGGGGAGGCGCCGGCCATCGGCCGTGTCGCCGCGCTCGACGCCGGCCTGCCGGTCACGGTTCCGGGCCTGCAACTCGATCGTCGCTGTGGATCGGGCCTGCAGGCCGTGCTCGATGCGGCGATGCGCGTGCAGACCGGAGTGGCCTCGGTCGTGCTGGCGGGCGGCGCCGAGAGCATGAGCCGCGCCGAGTACTACAACGAGGACATGCGCTGGGGCACCAAGGGCCGGCCCACGCAGATGGTGGACCGGCTCGCCCGCGGGCGCGTGACCGCCGGCGGCTTTCGTCATCCGGTTCCCGGTGGCATGCTGGAAACCGCCGAGAACCTGCGACGCGAGTTCGCGGTGCCGCGCGAGGAGCAGGACGAACTGGCGGTGCGCTCGCATCAGCGGGCGAGCGCGGCCATCGAGTCGGGGCGCTTCGCCGAGGAAATCGTGCCGGTGACGATCAAGGGCAAACGCGGCAAGCCCGACACCGTGATCGATCGTGACGAGCACGTGCGCCCGGACGTCTCGCTCGAGCGGCTTGCCAGGCTCAAACCGATCCTGCAGGGCAGCGACCCGGACGCGACGGTCACGGCGGGCAATGCCAGCGGTCAGAACGACGGCGCGGCGGTGTGCGTGGTCACGGATCCCGGAACCGCGGAGTCGCTCGGCCTGCGCCCGCTGGTCGAGCTCAAGGCCTGGGCCGTGGCCGGCGTGGAGCCGGCACGCATGGGCATCGGCCCTGTGCCGGCCACGCACAAGGCGCTCGAGCGTGCCGGGCTCACGTTCAAGGACATCGACCTCATCGAGCTGAACGAGGCATTCGCCGCACAGGTTCTCGCGTGCACGCGCGCCTGGGAGTTCGGTGCCGGTGACTTCGACCGCATGAACGTCAACGGCTCGGGCATCTCGCTCGGTCATCCGGTGGGTGCCACCGGCGTGCGAATCCTGACGACGCTCTCGCGCGAGATGCAGCGGCGAGAGGCCCGCTTCGGGCTGGAGACGATGTGCATCGGCGGCGGACAGGGGCTGGCGGCCGTCTTCGAGCGTTTCGTTTGACGTGAGGAAGTCGGAGCGTGAGGGAGGTGCTCGTGAGCATCACCCTCACGCTGCGTTGGCGTCACTCCGTTCGTTTGAGCGCCTTGAAGTCGCCACCGACAGCCAGCGTCAGGGTCACGTCCGCGCGACTGCGATTGCGCCAGAACCAGCCGTGATTGCCGTCGAAAGCGGCGACGAGCTTACCTTCCTCGCCAGGCGAACCCCGCCCCTTCTCGTAGCTGATCGACTGCCCGGCCCCGTCTCCGTGCAGATCGAAGTTCAATCGCCCGCCTTCCGCGGTCCAGCGGAACGCGGCGGTCGCGCCCTCGTCCATCACCAGCTTGAACTCGACGCCCTCGCCGGGCTTCAGGACGAGCGTCCGGGTCTCCTTCCATTCCGGCTGGGCGGCGTCCTGCGCGTGGGCGCTCCCCACGAGGACTCCCACGATCGACTGGAACAGGGAGCTGCGAGGTGCGCCGTGACCGCCGCTCTCCCGATCCTCCAGGGCCTCTCGCGCGAGCTGGGCTTTGATCTCTCCCATCGAGGTAAGCCCGAGGACCCGGCCGATCCGGGTGGGGTCGATGCCGTATTCGGCCGGCAGTACGATGGTCACGAGAATGACGGCGGCACTGACCGCGGCGATGATCGTGGAGCGCACCAGCTGCCGGGTGCTCGGCAGTTCGTCCGCGGTGGGTTTGTTCGCGTTGTACACGGAGTTTCTCCCTGTTTCAGATGCTGAGGTAATAGCCGGTGAGTTGCATGCCGACGAGGACGAATCCGGCCGTCATGACGACGACGTTCGCTGTGTACGCATGCCTCCAGAAGCTGGCCGTCCGGCGCCAGTAGCCCATCGCGACGAGGATGAGCGAGAGTGCGAGGATCTGTCCGATCTCGACGCCGACGTTGAATGCGAGCAGGTTCGGAACGAGTCCGTCCTGCGCGACTTCGTAGTCGAGGATCTTGGTCGCCAGGCCGAGTCCGTGGAACAATCCGAAGATCAGGGTCGCTGCCCGGGTGTCCGGCTGGACCCCGAACCAGCGCCGGTAGGCGCCCAGGTTGTCGAGCGCCTTGTAGACGACCGAGAGACCGATGATCGCGTCGATCAGGTAGGCGTTGACGCCCCAGCCGAAGATGACGCCGGCCAGCATCGTGGTCGAGTGTCCGACGGCGAACAGGGTGACATACAACGCGACCTGTTTCAGGCGGTAGAGAAAGAAGACCACCCCGAACAGAAACAGGATGTGGTCGTAGCCGGTCACCATGTGCTTGGCGCCGAGATAGGTGAACGGGGCGAGATGGACACCCCAGATTTCCTGGATGTAGCCCTTGTCGCCTTCCGTGACGGCGTGGGCCAGAACCGCGCCGTGCTGCACCAGCAGCGTCAAGGCAACGAGGAGCGTCAGTGCTGCCAGTGGCGACAGGCGCCAGGCAGCGCTGACTCGTGAGTCGTGCTTCATTCGAGATGTTCTCCGGTAATCGATCGAAACCTGCAGGGCGGCCCTTGCATGGGGGCCGGGCGTTCAGGCCCTCGGGGGTTCGACGATCTCGAAGAGTGGTGGCGCGCACGCCGGCGGCAGAACGCCGAGCGGCGTAACGGAAGCGGGGATCGAACCTGCCGGCGGCATGGCAGGGTCGACCAGTTCGAACGAGTGGTCGTGTTCGCCCAGATCGTGTTGCTGACCGTGAAAGGTCCAGTGGGCATGCACGGCGTCGGACGGCGCGGGATCTCTGGCGTGGTGATCGTGCGCTTCGACGGTTGCGGTTGCCGCTTGCACATGCGGAATCTGGATGCTGTCGAACAACACGGCCAACAGCAGACAGGCCGCCAGAGCGGCCCTCAGCATCCGGTCCATCGCACGTGACGCGATCATATCGTGGTGAAGGAGGAATAGTTGCGGTATCCCCCTGGGGGGGATAGAGTCGAAGTATGGCAGAAACGCATACCCACACTTCGCATGCTGGTGTCGTTGCGCGACTGAAGCGCGCCAGCGGTCACCTGAACTCGGTGGTCGCGATGATCGAAGAGGGCCACCCCTGCGTCGATATCGCGCAGCAGTTGCATGCCGTCGAACGGGCCATCGTCAACGCCAAGCGCGTGCTCATCCACGATCATCTCGATCACTGTCTTTCGGCGCGGGAGGGCGTCGCGGAAGCGGATCTGGACGAGATCCGGAAGATCTCGCGCCTGCTCTGATCCACCATGTTCGACGTCCTCTCGGACCGGACGTACCGACACCTTTTCTCGGCGCAGGTCGTCGCGCTGCTGGGCACGGGTCTCGCCACCATTGCGTTGAGCCTGCTCGCCTACGATCTGGGGGGGCACGATGCCGGCAGGATCCTCGGGACCGTGCTGGCGATCAAGATGGTTGCCTTCGTGGTGGTGGCCCCGCTCAGCGAGGCCCTCCTCGCCGGCGTGCCCCGGCGCGTCCTGCTCGTCAGCCTGGACGTGGTGCGCGCGGTCTGCGCGCTCGGCCTGCCGCTGATCACGGAGGTCTGGCATGTCTACCTGCTGGTCTTCG
>JAUIAI010000146.1 GCA_030425615.1 Gammaproteobacteria bacterium | reverse complement strand
ATCCTGGGCGGCTACGTGGTGGCGTTCTCCGAGGTGATGATCACCTACGCGTACAAGAAGTTCCTCATGTATCTCACCCCCGAGGCCTGGGAGCCAGAGGGTCTGATGCAACTGCTGTCCACCGACTACAAGTTCGCGGTCTCGTTCATCATCCTGGTACTGGTGCTCCTCATAAGACCCACCGGTTTGCTGCGCGGGAGGGTGTTATGAGCATGCGTGCGCCCATCCTCGTCCTGATCATGGCGGCGCTGATCGCCGTGGTCGGCATGGGTCAGTCGTGGTCGGTGGCGCTGGCGATCCTGAACCTGGGGCTGGTGTCGGCCGTCATGGCGCTCGGCCTGAACATCCAGTGGGGCTATGCCGGTCTGTTCAACGCCGGAGTCATGGGTTTCGCGGCGCTGGGCGGCATCTCGGCCGTGCTTGTGTCAGTGTCGCCGGTGGGCGAGGCCTGGTCGGCGGGCGGCGTGCGCCTGCTCGTGGCCGTACTGGCGGTGGCCGTCACCGTGGGCGCGGTGCTCTGGCTGCGCTCGCGCGTAGCGCCGGGCCGGGCGCGCAACTGGCTCACCGCGGTCATCGTGCTCGCCGGTTTCGCGGCCTACCGCTTCTTCTTCGACCCGGCGGTCGAGGCCATCGAGGCGGTGGATCCCGCGCGCACGGGCTTCCTCGGCGGCCTGGGCCTGCCGATCATCTTCTCCTGGATCATCGGCGGTGCGGTCGCCGCCGCCGGCGCGTGGCTCATCGGCCGCATCGCGCTCGGCCTGCGCTCGGACTACCTGGCCATTGCCACGCTGGGCATCTCCGAGATCGTCATCGCGATCCTCAAGAACGAAGACTGGCTCACCCGCGGGGTCAAGAACGTCACCGGGCTGGACCGGCCCGTTCCGTACGAGATCGACCTGCAGGCGAGCGAGCGCTTTCGCACCTGGGTGGCGAGCCTGGCCGAGCGCGAGCTGGCCGGCCTGGAACCGGCCCTGCGCGACGACCGTCTCCAGCAGCTGGTGGTCGATGCCTCGAGCCTGGCCGTCAAGCTCTGCTACACGGGGCTTTTCCTGGTCGTGCTCGTCATTCTGTTCGTGCTCTGTCAGCGCGCGCTGAGCTCGCCGTGGGGGCGGATGATGCGCGCCATCCGCGACAACGAGGCGGCCGCCGCCGCCATGGGCAAGGACGTCACTTTCCGGCACCGCGAGGTCTTCATCCTCGGGTCCGCCGTCATCGGCATCGCCGGTGCCATGCTCGTCACCCTGGACGGCCAGTTCACGCCCGGGACCTACAACCCGCTGCGCTTCACCTTCCTGGTGTGGGTGATGGTCATCGTCGGCGGGTCGGGCAACAACCTGGGCGCGGTGCTGGGCGGCTTCCTCATCTGGTTCCTCTGGATCGAGGCCGAACCCGTGGGGCTCTGGTTCATGGAGACCGTCACCTCGGGCCTGGCCGCCGACAGTGCACTGCGCCTGCATCTGCTGGACGCCGCGCCGCACATGCGGCTGCTCATGATGGGCCTGCTGCTACTGCTCGTGCTGCGCTTCAGTCCGCGCGGTCTGCTGCCCGAGAAGACGCGACGATGATCGACGGTGCGCGGGCCGGTGTCCGGCCGGGCGCTCGTCCGGGGGTGCGGACCGTCACCGGGATGCGCTAAGCTGTCGCGTTTTCCCGCCCGCCCAGGGCGAAGCGACAGGAGTGTCTTCCGTGAGTACCGCCCCAGCCGGCCCGGCGTTCGATGCGTTGCCCGAGCGCGTCAAGGCCATCTCGCCCAGCCGCATCATCGAGATCGCCGGCAAGGCGCACGGCCGCACCGACGTCATCCATCTCTGGGCGGGGGAGTCGGACCTGCCCACGCCACAGTTCATCGTGGAAGCCGCCATGCAGGCGCTGCGCGACGGCCACACCGGTTATCAGCTCTCGCAAGGCGTGCCCGCGCTGCGCGCGGCCATTGCCCGCTACTACTCGCGCGCCTACGACGCATCCATCGGCGCCGACCGGATCTCCGTCACGGTGGGCGGCATGCAGGCGCTGGCGCAGGCGCTGCTGGCCGTCTGCGATCCGGGCGACGAAGTCGTCGTGCCCGTGCCCGTATGGCCGAACATCGTCGAGGCGGCCCGTATCGCCGGTGCGGCGCCGGTGGAAGTCCCCATGGCCTTCGATCTTCAGCGCGGATGGCACCTGGACCTGCAGCGCTACTTCGACGCCGTCACCCCGCGCACCCGGGTCTTGTTCGTCAACTCCCCGGGCAACCCCACCGGCGCCACGCTCAGCGACGACGAACTCGACCAGATCCTCGCGTTCGCGCGCGAGCGGGGCCTCTGGATCATTTCCGACGAGGTCTACGGGCGAATGGTTTACGACGGCAGCCCGTTCGCGCCGTCGTTCGTCACCCGGATCGAACCCGAAGACCGGGTCATGATCACCAACACCTTCTCAAAGAACTGGTCCATGACCGGATGGCGCTGCGGCTGGGTCGTCGCGCCGCCGTCGCTGGGCCAGGTCTGGGACAACCTGCTGCAGTACGGCACCACCGGTGCCACGACCTTCGTCCAGTACGCGGCCATCACCGCCATCGACCAGGGCGATGCGCTCATCGAAGAGAGTGCGCGCGTCCTCGCGGCCCGTCGCGATCTCATCCACGGCGCGCTCGCGCAGCTGCCCAACGTGCGCACCGCCGCGCCAGCGGGGGCCTTCTACCTTTTCTTCTCGGTCGAAGGCCTAACCGACAGCCGCCGCTTCGCGCTCGAGCTACTCGAGGCGCAGAAGGTGGCGCTGGCGCCGGGGGTGGCGTTCACCGACGCCGGCGAAGGTTGGATGCGGCTCTGCTACGGGGTGTCCGAGGCATCGCTGGCCGCTGCGGCCGAGCGGCTGCAGGCGTACATCGGGCGCTGGCGGCCCGCGTGATCCCGGGTTGATCGTCGCCATGCTCCGTGCCTGGATCGCCTGGTTCACGCCCCGTACGGGCTGGGTGGCGGCCGTGCTCGTGGTCGCCGTGCTGGTGCGGCCGCTGCCGGCCTCGGCGGCGGGCGCGTCGCCCCAACCGACGGTCGTCCTGCTGCACGGCCTGGGTCGCAGCACGCTCGCCATGTGGCGGATGGAGGATCGTCTCGAAAGCGCCGGTTTCCGGGTCGAGTCCATCGGGTATCGCTCGCTGACCCGCACACCCGCGCAGATCATCGAGACGGTCGAGAGGCAGATCCGGGCGTGTTGCGAAGCGGTGGACGGAACGCTGCACTTCGTGGGCCATTCGCTGGGCGGCCTGCTGATCCGGGCCTACCTGCAGCGTCACGAGGTGCCGCAGCTCGGCCGGGTGGTGCTCATCGGCACACCCAACCAGGGCACCGAGATCGTCGACCGGTTTCGGGACCGTTGGTGGATGCGACTGGCGGGGCCCACGGCACTGGCCCTGGGCACGGACGAGGACAGTCTGCCGAGCACGCTCGAGCCGCCGTACTATCCGGTGGGCGTCATCGCGGGGGTCTCCGGCTCTGGCCGCAACGATGCCTTCCTGCCGGGAGACGACGACGGTCTGGTGTCGGTGGAGGCCGCCCGGCTGGAGGGCATGACGGATTTCGTCATCGTCGACAGCAGTCATTCGCTCATGCGCTACGACGACGAGGTGATGGAACAGACGATCACCTTCCTGCGCCAGGGGCGGTTCGCGCACTAGAGTGGGTTCGCGGGCCAGGGCCCGTTCACGCACTGGGGTCGGTTCCCGCACTGGGATCGGTTCGCGCACTGGGATCGGTTCGCGCGCTAAGTCTGGAAGTCCGGACGGAGAGAAATCATGCAACTGACGGTCAACGGCACCGTTCACGAGGTGGATGTCGAAGACGACATGCCACTGCTCTGGGTGCTGCGCGACGAGCTCGGCATCACCGGCCCCAAGTACGGTTGCGGCATCGCCCAGTGTGGCGCCTGCACCGTGGACATGAATGGCGTGGCGGTTCGCTCGTGTCAGGTCAGGGCCGGTGACTCGGCCGGCGCCAACGTCGTGACCATCGAGGGCCTGGGGTCGCCGGAGGTGCCGCATGCCGTGCAGGCGGCCTGGATCGAGCATCAGGTCGCCCAGTGCGGCTACTGCCAGTCCGGCCAGATCATGCAGGCGGCCAGGCTGCTGGCGTTCAACCCGGCGCCGACCGACGCGCAGATCGATGCCGCCATGTCCGGCAATCTGTGCCGGTGCGGCACCTATCCGCGCATCCGCACCGCGATTCACGCAGCGGCCGCGGCATTGCGGGAGGGCTGACCCATGAGCCGCCTCGGAACAGTCACGCGTCGCGCGTTCCTCATCGGGGGTGTCGCGGTCGCGGGCGGCGTCGCGTTCGGGGTCTACCGGGCGGTCAGGCCGGTGGATAACCCGCTGCTGGACGACCTGGCGCCCGGGGAAGCCGCGATCACCCCCTACGTGAAGATCGATGCAGAAGGCATCACGTTGATCACGCCCCGCGCGGACAAAGGACAGGGGGCGTACTCCATCCAGGCCTGCCTGATCGCCGAGGAACTGGACATCGACCCGGCGACCGCCACGATCTCGCCGGGCCTGCCGGGCCCGGCGTACTACAACGGCGCGGTACTGGGCGAGGGCACGCCGTTTCCGGCCTACGACGAAGGAACGTTGGCGAATGCGACGCGCCGGTTCATGTCCGTGCCGGCCAAGCTCTTCGCGCTGCAACTGACCGGCGGCTCCACCACCGTTCCCGACAGCTACGAGCGCCTGCGCATGGCGGGCGCGGTGGCCCGGGAGACGCTCAAGGAGGCGGCGGCCCGGCGCACGGGCGTGGATCGTCAGGAACTGAGAACCGGGGACGGCGCCGTCATCCTTCCGGACGGCGGGCGGATCGCCTATACCGATCTGGCCGCGGACGCCGCCGGTATCGAACCGGTGCAGGACGTCGTGCTGCGTGACCCGGCCCAGTGGCGCATTCTCGGCAAGCCGGATCTCAGGCGTCTGGACATGGTGGCCAAGTGCACCGGAACCGAGAAGTACGGCATCGATCTGCGCTTCGACGGCATGCTCCACGCCACCGTTCGCGCGAATCCGCGTCGGGGCGGCGCCGTGGAGCGTTACGACGCGACGGCCGCCCAGGCCATGCGCGGGGTCCGCCAGGTCGTGCCGGTGAGCCACGGGGTGGGGGTCATCGCCGACAACACCTGGCGGGCGTTTCGGGCCGCCGAGGCGATCGAGATCGTCTGGGGGGAGGCGGCCTATCCGGAGAATTCGGAAGGCATCTTCGCCGCGCTGGAGGCGGCGCTGGACAACGAAGACCACTACGACCACCGGCAGCGCGACGACGGCGACGTCGAGGCGGCGCTGCAGGGCGGCCAGGTCGTCGAGGCCGGCTACCGGGTCCCGTTCCTCGCCCATGCGCCGCTCGAACCCATGAACGCCGTCGTGCGCGTCGGTGACGACCGGGTGGAGATCTGGACCGGCACGCAGATTCCCCTGTTCGTGCGCGATCACGCGGCCGGGATCGCCGGCATCGATAAGGACAAGGTCTTCGTCTACGCACAGCCCATGGGCGGCAGTTTCGGTCACCGGCTCGAAGGCACGCACGTGCAGCAGGCGGTCGAGCTGGCCATGGCGGTGAAGGGCACCCCGCTGAAGATGACCTGGAGCCGCGAGGAGGACATGACCCACGATTACCCGCGCCCGGCCTCCGTGGCCCGTGGCCGGGGTCGGGTCTCGGGTGGCCGGGTGGAGACCTTCGATCTGGCGGTGAGCCAGTCGGCCATGGTTCCGGAGTGGTTCGGCCGTCTCACCGGCATGACCATCCCGGGGCCGGATGCGACGATCACCACCGGGTCCTGGGATCAGCCGTTCGCGATCCCCAACTACCGGGTCACCGGATACCGCGCACCTTCCATGGTGCCGGTGTCGTCCTGGCGCTCGGTCGGCGCGTCGGGCAACGCGTTCTATCACGAGAGCTTCCTGGACGAACTGATTCACGCCGCCGGCGCCGATCCGCTGGCCGAACGGATCCGCCTCTGCATGCACGAGCCTTCGCGCAAGGTCCTCGAGGCGGTCGGGGACATGGCCGGCTGGTCCGGGCCCTCGCCGGGCGGCAAGCGCGGCCGCGGCGTCGCGTTCTGCCTGTCGTTCGGCGTGCCCGGTGCGCAGATCGTGGAAGTGACGGACACCGGCCGCGGCATCCGCATCGACAAGGTCTTCGTCGCCGTCGAGGTCGGCCGTGTGCTGGACCCGGTCAATCTGGAAGCACAGGTCTTCGGAGGCGTCATCTTCGGTCTCGGTCATGCCATGAACTGCGAGCTCACGTACGCCGGTCAGGTGCCGCAGCAGAACAACTTCCATGCCTACGAAGGCATGCGGCTCTACCAGTCGCCGGCCATCGAGGTGAGGGCACTCACCAACGGCAAGTCCGTTCGCGGGATCGGTGAGCCGGGCGTTCCCCCGGCCGCGCCGGCGCTGGCCAACGCGATCTTCGCGGCCACCGGGCAACGCATCCGCGAGCTGCCGCTGAACAAGCACGTCGACTTCGTCTGAAGGTCGGGCCATGCCGTCACGCAGGAGAGAAGGGATGCAGATCTGGAAGCTCGTCACGGCCGGCCTGTCGATAGCGCTTTCGGGCGCGGCACCGGCCGCGCAGCCCGCCGTCGTGATCGAGCCGCCTGCGGCAGGGTCCGTG
>JAUIAI010000963.1 GCA_030425615.1 Gammaproteobacteria bacterium | reverse complement strand
CGGCGTTCCAGCCAGTAGAGCGCGGCGTAGACTTTCGGGTCGAAGCCCTTGCCTGCGGACTGGGCCGCGGCCAGCCAGCGGTCCACCTGGTCCAGGGGCACCGTGTGCACGGTGATGTCCTCGCTGGCGTCGCCGCCCCCGGGGCCCTCTCTGCGCGCGTTCTCCGCGAGGAAGATGGTGAGCACTTCGTCGGTGAGACCCGCTGAACTGGGACAGTGCGCGATCAGTCGCAGGCGGTCGGCGCGATAGCCCGTCTCCTCCCAGAGCTCGCGTTCCGCGGCCAGGTCCAGTGGTTCGTCGGGGTCGCCCTGGTCGCCCACCAGGCCGGCCGGCAATTCGATGACGTTCTGTTCGACCGGAATCCGGTGCTGCTCCACGAGCACGATCTCGGCGTTCGCCGTCACCGCCACGATCACGACGACGCCGGTCGCGTTGGTGCGCGTGGCGAACTCCCAGCCGTTGCGCTCGCGGATGCCAAGATAGCGGCCCAGGTATGCCGCGTCGCCCATTGCCTGCCGGTTCCCGTCACTCATGGCCGCCATTATAGGCAGCGTCTTGTCGCGGTGGCTGTGCTTGAATTGCGGCCGCCGGGGAACCATATCTGCCGGTCGAGTTCCAAGTTCCCCTTCCGCAAGGCACAAGACGATGACCCGATCACGCTCAATGCTTCCGCGCACCCTGTTCGCACTCGCGCTTTTTTCCCTCGCCGGGATGCCCGCCGGCGCCCAGACGCCCGCCGACACGGGCGCGGCCGCGGCGACGAAACCGTCGAAGCCGGCTCAGCCTTCGGTGCTCGACCTGCGCCGCAGCGTGAACGAGAGCTATGCCGCCCAGGACTGGAACCGCATGCTGCAGGGTGTCCAGGCGCTGCGCCAGCTGCGGCCGTACAACCAGACCTACATGAGCTGGGAAGTGCTCGCCGAGGCCCTGCGCGGCGACCGGGCGGCGGCCTACGATGCGATGCTCGCGATGCAGCGGCAGGGGCTCTCCCACGATTTCAACAGCACGCCGGATTCGGAATCCCTGCGGGGAACCGAGGCTTACGACCACATCAACGAACTGTTGATTCGACAGGGTGAGCCGCTCGGCAAGGCGGAGCCGTTGTTCG
>JAUIAI010000145.1 GCA_030425615.1 Gammaproteobacteria bacterium | reverse complement strand
CTCGCTGCAAACATCGCAGTGGACGAACGCCGCGCCGAGTTCGCCGGCCATCTTCTCACCCAGCGAATCATTGACGTCCGCGATCACCACCTTGCCACCGGCGGCGGCAATCAGCCGCGCCGTCGCTCCGCCAAGACCCGAGGCCCCGCCGGTCACGATACAGACGTTGTCCTTGAGTTGCATGATTTCGTGCTCCAGATAAAAAGAAGCGGAGACCCCGGGTCTCCGCTGATCGGCGTGGCGGACGCCACGCGCTGCCATTGTTTGTCCACGGGCCGTTGCCCATTCTAGCGCCAGGCCGGCGGACCGGCCCGGGCCTCACCGCAGGCCTAACGCCAGGCCGGCGTCCCCGGCCCGGGCTCACCGCAGGCGTCGGCGTCGCGTTCGTGACGCGAGGCCAGAACCCGCGGATCAGCGGATGGGGGTGACGTCCACCCGCCGCGCCTGCCAGGACTGACCCGGCGCGGCTTCGATCTGCTGCGGTTCGATGAGCTGAATCCGGGCCTCCGGCACACCGAGTTCCACGAGCAGAGCCCGCACGTTCTCGGCGCGTTCCTGGGCCAGACGAGCATTCGCTTCCGGATTCCCGGTGCCATCGGTGAAGCCCGTCAGGCCGAGCCGGTTGCCGTCGTCCTGCTGAGCCCAGTCCGCCAGTTCCGCCATGTCGCCGGCCGCACGGTCGAGCACCGTCGAACTCGCGATGCGGAAGTAGGCGCTCTTCGCTTCGGGAATGCCGCTGCCAGTGACCGGTTCGACCTGGTCACCTGCGACCGTCCCCCCGGTGGTGGCCGCCGCGGGCTCCTGGGATGTGGGCTGCTCGGCAGCAGCCGTTTGCTGCGCAGCCTCCGGAGCGGGGGAGGGGGCCTCGGCCGTGTTTCCGGTCTCTGCCTGCCCCGACGGCTGAACCTGCGGTTGAGCCACCGGCTGGGACATCACGGCGACCGGCTGCGACGCCGCACTGCTCAGCGAGTTCCCAGCCTCGCGGGCCTGGCCTGCCGCTGCGTTCAGAGCTTCCGTGGCCGATCCGGCCGCTGCGGCGGCCTCGGTGAGGCCGGCGCCTGCGGCGACGGCCGCCTGCGAGGCGGCGGTGAGCGTCGAAGTGGCCGAAGAGGCGGCATCCGACGCGGAGCTCAGCCCCGCCGTGGTCTGGCCGGCCGAATCGGACACTTCCGTGAGACGAGCCGCCGCCTGACCCGCGGCGTCACTGGCCGAAGCCAGTCCCGACGAAGCCTGCCCGGCCGTTTCGCTCACGCTGTTCAGCCCGCTGGCCGCCTGGCCCGCCGCTTCTGCGGCGGCGTTCAGCCCGGTCGTGGCCTGTCCGGCGGCACCGGCAGCAGCATTCAGCCCGGCCGTGGCCTGCCCGGCGGCGTCGGCCGCCGAGGTGAGGCCGCTGGTGGCCTGCTCGACGACCCCTCGCGCGCTGGCGAGCTGTTCGCCCGCGAGCGTTACTTCGGAGCCGGCGGCGGTGACCCGCTCGCCCGCGCCGCTGGCCGCGGCGACGATCTGGTCGGCCGCGCTCGTGACGGCCTGAGCCGCTTCGTTGAGCCGGCCGGTGTTCCCGGAGACCGTTTCACCGGCCGAGGCCAGTTGCTCGGCCAACCGCGTGGTGGCCTGGTCGACACCGCTCGAGGCGGTGCTGAGCCGCTCCGTGGCGCCGTCGATGGCCGTGGCGGCGGTGGCCAGCTTGTCGGTGGTGCCCCCGAGGGTCTCGGCGGCACCGGCGGCGACCTCGGCCGACTGGCCGACCCTGGCCACGACGTCGCTCGCCTGGGTGGCGGCGGTGGTCATGGTTTCGGCGGCACGGGTAGCCGCACCGGCGGCCTGGCCGAGTGATTCGGAGGCTGCGGTCACGGTGTCGTTGGCCGAGGCCAGGGAACCGCTGAGCTGCTCGGTGGCCGGGCCGATCGAGCCCGAGGCCGCGCGGAGCTGCTCGGTGGCGGCGCCCACGGCGGCAGCGCCGTCGTTCATGGCCTGGGTGGCGCCCGCGGTGGCCTGGTTCAGGCCGGCCGTGGCGTCGGTGACGGCGCCGGACGCGGCGGTGAGCTGCTCGGTGGCCGCACCCACGCTGGAGGCGGCGGCGGCGAGCTTGTCGGTGGTGCCCCCGAGGGTCTCGGCGGCACCGGCGGCGACCTCGGCCGACTGGCCGACCTTGGCCACGACGTCGGCGGCACCGGCTGCGGACGCGGTCATGGTCTCCGCGGCCTGCGTGGCGGCGCCTGCCGCCTGACCGAGGGATTCGGCAGCCGTGGTCACCGTTTCCGTCGCGCTATTGAGGGTTCCGGTGAGCGCATCGCTGGCCTGGGTGACCGAGCCGGAAGCCGCGGTAAGTCTCTCTGCGGCGGCGCCCAGCGCGGTGGTGGTCTCGCCAGCGGTGGTCTCGATCGACCGGGCGGTGCCGGACAGTCTCTCGTTCAGCCCGGTGAGCGCATCGGCACTCGCGCCGGCCGTCTCGACCGATTGCGCGATCCGGCCGCTGGCCGCGTCGATGGCGCCTGCTGCTTCGGTGACGGATTGTGCGGCCTGGCCGGCGGAGCTGGCGGCCGTATTCAATTGTTCGGTAGCGCCCGTTACGCTCTGGGTGGAACTGCCGAGGGTGCTCGCAAGCTGCTCGGTCGAGCCGGTGACCTGTTCGGCAGCGGCCGCCAGGCGCTCGCTGATCGAGCCGATGCCGGCGCTCGCCTGCTCCATTGAGCCGGCTGCCGCGGTCGTGCGATCGGCCGCGGCCGTCGCGGCATCGCCGGCCTGGGCGATACGGCCCGCAGCGTTCTCGGCATTCTGCGCCGCTTCGCTGAGCACTCCCGCCGCCTGGGCGGTGCGGGTGGCGGCGTCGTCAGCCGCACCCGCGGCTTTCTGGGCGAAATTGGCCGCGGTCTCGGCAGAGGAGGCCGCGCCCTTGACAGATTCGACGGCGGCAGCCACTGCTGCCGTGATTTGACCGGTCATACGCTCGGAGAGCGCATCGGTCTGCGCCTGCGCCTGTTCGGTGGATGTTCCGAGCAGTCCGACGGCCTGGGTGCTGGCTTCACCGATACGGGCCGTGGCTTGCTCGGCGGCGTCGCTGGCCGACGAGGCGGCCATGGTCACCGCCTGGGCTGCTTGCTGACCGGCCGCGCTGATCGTTCCAGCGGCGTCGGTCATCTGGGTTCCGGTCTGCGAAACCGTTTCGGCCAAGGCGGAGTTCGCCTGGGTCACGGCGTCACGGGTTGCGGCCAGTTGCTCCGCCGCGGCCTGGACGGCCGCGGCCGCCTCGCGGGCGGCGGCGGCCGCGTCGCCCGCGGAGCGGGCGGCCTCGCTGGCCGCCGCCGTGGCCTCGGCGGCGACGGCCTGAGCGCGCTCGCCGGCCTGCTCGGCACGCTCGGCCTGCGCGGCTTCCTTCTCGGCATCGGCCGCGGCTTCTTCGCCGGCGGCCTTGCCAGCGTTGCCGATGGCCTCCGCGGCTTTGCCGGCCGCCTCGCCGATGCCGGCGGACGCGGCACCGGCGGCCTCACCGATGCCGTTCGCGGCGGCATTGGTGGCCTCGCCGATGGCCGTCGCGGCGGCATTGGTGGCTTCACCGATGCCGTTCGCGGCAGCGTTGGCGGCCTCGCCGATGGCGTTCGCGGCGCTACCTGCCGACGTCGCGGCGTTCGTGGTCGCTTCGCCGATCGAGGTCGCGGCACCGGACGCCGCCTCACCGATGGTACTGGCGGCGCTTGCGGCGGCCTCGTTGATCGAGGTGGAAGCCGCGCCGGCCGCCTGGCCGATCGATTCGGTGGCACTCGCGGTCGCCTCGTTCACGGCACCGGCGGCGCTGGTGACGGCGGCTGCCGCTTCGCTGGCCTTGCCACTGGCCGCATCGAGGGCGGAGACGACCTCGGTCCCCGTGGCACCGACACGGTTCGCGGCCTCGTTCGCCGAGGAGGCCGCTTCCCGCGCGGCATCGGCCGCCGAGGTCGCCGACTCAGCCGCGGCACGTGCGGCCTCGATCGCCCGGTCCATGCTTTCGGTGAGCGCTCCGGCATCGACCGCCGACGCCGCGGGCTCGCCCGAGGCCTGAGCGGCCGGTGCGGCGTCCTGTCCCGGCTGAGCCGCGTTGGCCGTCCGGGTGCCCGAACCGATCAGGCCGACCGCCGACGAACTCATGTCGGTGATCTTCTTGGCCGTGGCCGCGGTGGAGGTCGCCATCGTCGAAGCCGTACCGGCGGCGGCCAGTGCCGCGCTCGCCGCTTCCCTGGCGGAGCCGGCGGCCTCGATGGCGCTGTCGGTCACCTTGTCGGCCATGGCGATGGCGGTGTTCATCTGAACCACCACCTCGCTGGCCTTGTCGGTGGCGGCCTTCGCCTCGCTCGTCGCGTTGTCGAAGGACTCCATGACCTTCTCGCTGGAGATCTTGACCGTGTTGGCCAGGCCCGCGACGGTTTCGCCGAACTGTGAACCGTGTGCCTCCACCTTCTCCGAGAGGCCGGCGACGGTCTGGTCGATCGCCGAACCCACGCGCTCACCCTGTTGTCCGATGGCGTCCTGGAAACCCGTGACCGACTGGCCGATGGAGTCCTGCAGGCCCGTCATCGACTCGCCGATCGACGCATTCATGTCGCTGATCGACTTGTCGACGGCGGCCACGACGTCGGCGGTCCTGCCCGCCGCCTCGTTGGCCTTGCCGATCACGGATTCGGCGGCCTGGTTCGCCTGGTCGATGGAGGAGGCGAGGGTGGTGACCTTCTCGACGCTGGCCGTGATGGCCTCGTTCGCGAGCCCGATCTGCTCGGTCACGCCGCCGGCCTGAGCGACCGCCTCGCTGGCTGCCTGGGAGGCCTTGCCCGCGGCCTCGGCCGCCTCCGACACCCGCTTGGCGGCGGAATCGGTTGCCTGGCTCACGGTGGTGGCGGCGGTGTCTGCTGCCTGGCTGACGCGGGTCGCGGCGTTCGCGGCCGCCTCGCTTGCCGCGGCGGCCGCTTCGGCGGCCGATGCCGCAGCGGCCTTGGCCGCGTCGGCGGCGGCGAGCGCGGCCTGCGCCGCGCTCTGCGCCGCCGAGGCCGCCGACTGCACCGAGCCACCGCCCACGTTCTGGGCGAGGGCGCTCACGGCCGCACCCGCGGTGGCCGCGACGGCCGGGCTGCCTGCGTCCGCCGGTGCGGCATCACCCGTCGCGGGCGTGACGGGCGCGGCCGTGCCCTGGGAATCGGCCTGGGCGACGGCCGCCGGCTGAGAGCCGTGCGCGGCCGGCGCCTCAGGGGCGTCGCCCGGCGCCATGGCCGGCACCATCAGCAGCGCCACGATGTTGATGATCTTGATGAGCGGATTGACGGCGGGGCCGGCGGTGTCCTTGTAGGGATCGCCCACCGTGTCACCCGTGACCGCCGCCTTGTGGGCGTCGCTGCCCTTACCGCCGTGGTTGCCTTCCTCGATGTACTTCTTGGCGTTGTCCCACGCTCCTCCGCCAGTACACATCGAGATCGCCACGAACAGACCGGTGACGATCGTACCCATCAGCAGGCCGCCCAGGGCGACCGGGCCGAGGAAAAGCGCCACCAGTACCGGCACGACGACCGGCAGCAGCGACGGGATGATCATCTCCTTGATGGCCGAGCTCGTGAGCAGGTCGACGGCGCGCGAGTAATCGGGCTTGGCCGTACCTTCCATGATGCCGCTGATCTCGCGGAACTGGCGCCGGACCTCCTCGACCACCGAACCGGCGGCACGACCGACCGCTTCCATGGCCATGGCGGCGAACAGGAACGGGATCAGGCCACCGATGAACAGACCGATGATGACGTCGGGATTGGACAGGTCGAAGCGGATCCCAGACCAGCCCACACCCTCCAGCGCATGGGTGTAGTCGGCGAACAGCACCAGCGCGGCGAGACCCGCCGAACCGATGGCATAGCCCTTGGTCACGGCCTTCGTGGTGTTGCCGACCGCGTCCAGCGGGTCGGTGATGTTGCGCACGTCTTCCGGCAGTTCGGCCATTTCGGCGATGCCACCGGCGTTGTCCGTGATGGGACCGTAGGCGTCCAGCGCCACGATGATGCCCGCCATCGACAGCATGGACATGGCCGCCACCGCGATACCGTAAAGGTCCGCGAGGCCGTACGAGGCCATGATCGCCAGACAGACCGCGAGCACCGGGAACGCGGTGGACTTCATCGACACGGCGATACCGGCGATGATGTTCGTGGCGTGGCCGGTGGTGGAGGCCGCGGCGACGTACTTCACCGGCGAGTACTCGGTGCCGGTGTAGTACTCGGTGATGTAGACGATGATGCCGGTGAGCGCCATGCCCACGACGACGCACCACCACAGGGCGCCGGGGCCGTAGTCGAGGCCCGTCATGTCCGCGCCGCTGAAGATGATGTAGGTCATCGGCAGCGCGAGCAGGGTCCCGATACCGCCGGCCCAGGCCAGCCCGCGATAAAGCGCGGGCATGACGTTGGTCATGCCGGGGTCCGCCTTGACGCGGCTGGCCCCGATGATGGAGGCGATGATCGAAACCGCGCCCAAGGCGAGCGGGTACACCACGGCCTGGATCTCGGCGCCGGTCACCATCAGCGCGCCGAGCAGCATGGTCGCGATGAGCGTGACCGCATAGGTCTCGAAGAGGTCGGCGGCCATACCCGCGCAGTCGCCGACGTTGTCACCCACGTTGTCGGCGATCACGGCCGGGTTGCGGGGATCGTCCTCGGGGATACCGGCCTCGACCTTGCCGACCAGGTCGGCGCCGACGTCGGCGCC
>JAUIAI010000144.1 GCA_030425615.1 Gammaproteobacteria bacterium | reverse complement strand
TGGTCAGGGCAACTTCGGTTCCATCGACGGCGACAACGCCGCGGCGATGCGCTACACGGAGTGCCGGCTGGAGAAGATCGCCAGCGAGATGCTGGCGGACATCGATCGCGAGACGGTCGACTTCCAGCCCAACTACGACGCCAAGGAACAGGAACCCACGGTCCTGCCGGCACGGGTGCCGAACCTGCTGGTCAACGGCGCCTCCGGAATCGCGGTGGGCATGGCCACCAACATTCCGCCGCACAACCTGGGCGAGGTCGTGGACGCGTCGTTGCTGCTGCTCGAGCGCCCGGAAACCGAAGTCGACGAACTGATCGCCAAGATCCCGGCGCCCGATTTTCCCACCGGCGCCACCATCTACGGCGTGGCCGGTGTGCGCGAGGGCTACCGCACCGGCCGGGGGCGCGTCGTGATGCGCGCCAAGGCCCACTTCGAGGACATGGACCGCGGTTCGCGCTCGTCGATCATCATCGACGAACTTCCGTATCAGGTGAACAAGCGGGTTCTGCTCGAGCGCATGGCCGAGATGGTCAACGAGAAGCGCATCGAAGGCATCTCGGACATCCGCGACGAATCGGACCGCTCCGGCATGCGGGTGGTCATCGAGCTCAAGCGGGGCGAGTCTCCCGACATCGTCCTGAACAATCTCTACAAGGCCACCCAGCTTCAGGACACCTTCGGCATCAACATGGTGGCGCTGGTCGACGGCCAGCCGCGTCTGCTGAACCTGAAGCAGATGCTGCAGTTCTTCCTCGAGCACCGGCGCGAGGTGGTCACCCGACGCACGCTGTTCGAGCTTCGCAAGGCGCGCGAGCGCGGTCACATCCTCGAGGGTCTGGCGGTGGCGGTGGCCAACGTCGACGAAATGATCGAGGTGATCAAGGCGTCGCCCAATCCGCCCGCGGCCAAGACCGCCCTGATGTCCCGCACCTGGGACGCCGGCGAAGCGCGCGCCATGCTCGAGCGCGCCGGCAGTGACCTGGCCGCGTTCCGCCCGGAGGGGCTCGGTGCCGATTTCGGTCTGGAAGGCGACCAGTACCGGCTCTCCGACATCCAGGCGCAGGAGATCCTGCAGATGCGTCTGCAGCGGCTCACGGGCCTGGAGCAGGACAAGATCGTCCAGGAGTACCGGGAGATCATCGAGACCATCGCGGATCTGCTGGACATCCTGGCCCGCCCGGAGCGGGTGACCGAGATCATTCGGACGGAACTGACCGAGATACGCGATCAATTCGGCGACGCCCGTCGCTCCGAGATCGAACTCAACGCGACCGAGCTCGAGACCGAAGACCTGATCCAGCCCACCGACATGGTGGTCACGCTGTCCCACCACGGCTACGTCAAGAGCCAGCCGCTTTCGGAGTACGCGGCGCAGCGTCGGGGAGGACGGGGCCGGCAGGCCACCACCATGAAGGAGGCCGACTGGGTCGACCGTCTGTTCGTGGCCAATACCCACGACATGATTCTCTGCTTCTCCAGCCGCGGCCGGGTCTACTGGATCAAGGTCTGGGAGGTTCCCCAGGGTTCGCGCAACGCGCGGGGCCGCCCCATCGTCAATCTGTTCCCGCTGGAGAAGGACGAGCGCATCACCACGATCCTGCCGGTGCGCGAGTTCGACGACGGTCACTTCGTGTTCATGGCCACCAGCCGGGGCACGGTCAAGAAAACCCCGCTCTCGGACTTCGCCAATCCGCGCAAGGCCGGCATCATCGCCGTCGGGCTGGACGAGGGCGACTACCTCATCGGCGCCGCCGTGACCGACGGCGAGCATGACGTCATGTTGTTCTCGGATGCCGGCAAGGCGGTGCGCTTCCACGAGGGCGACGTGCGCCCCATGGGCCGCAACGCGCGGGGGGTCCGGGGCATGAACCTGGAGTCCGGTCAGGCCGTGATCTCCATGCTCGTTACGGACAGCGATTCCCAGTCGGTACTGACGGCCACCGAAAACGGCTACGGCAAGCGCACTCCGGTGTCCGAGCACACCCGTCACGGCCGCGGTACCAAGGGCATGATCGCCATCCAGACGACCGCGCGCAACGGCAAGGTGGTCGCCGCGGTCCTCGTGGATCCGGGTGATGAGATCATGCTGATCACCTCGGGCGGCGTCCTCGTGCGCACGCGCGTCGACGAAGTACGCGAGATGAGCCGGGCCACCCAGGGCGTCACGCTGATCTCGATCGACGAAGGCAACCGCCTCACCGGCGTCCAGCGCGTGGTCGAGACCGGCGCCGACAACGGCGCCGACCCGGATGCGGACGCCGACGCGGGCGATGCGGACGCCGACGCGGGCGATGCCGATCCGGCCGCGCCGGACGAGACCGTCGGCGATGCACCGGCCGCCTCGGGCGACGACGCGGGCGAGCCGGAGGCCTGAGCGAGCCCCGAACCGGAGACGAGACATGACGGGCAATGACCAGGGAGGCGGGCCGTCGGCCACGGACGACGAGGCCCTTGCGAGTCTTCGCCAGGCCATCGATGCCTGTGATGCGGAACTGCTCGCCCTGCTGCAGAAGCGGGCGGGGCTCGCGATGCAGGTCGGTGAGGTCAAGAAGCGAACCGGTTCGCCGGTCTACCGGCCTGAGCGCGAGGCGCAGATCTTCCGACGGCTCGAATCGCAGCCGGCCGCGCCGCTGCCGGGCGCGGCTCTGGTGCGGATCTGGCGCGAAGTGATCTCGGCCTGCCGTGAACTCGAGCGACGGATGCGCGTGGCCTATCTGGGTCCTGCGGGAACCTATTCCGAGCTCGCGGTCCTGCGGCACTTCGGCGGTGGCGTCGAGGCGGTCCCCTGTGCCAGCATCGACGAGGTCTTCCGTGCCACGGAGGCCGGCGGCGTCGATTTCGGGGTGGTGCCGGTCGAGAACTCGTCCGAGGGCGCGGTCAGCCGGACGCTGGATCTGCTTCTGGACACCTCGCTCACCGTATCGGGCGAGGTGCTCGTGCCTGTGCACCACTGCCTGATGGGCCTTTCCGAGGATCTCGCGGCCGTCTCTGCCGTCTGCGCCCATCCGCAGGCCCTGGCCCAGTGCGGACGCTGGCTCGACGCCCATATGCCCGGCGCCGAGCGCCGCGCGGTGGCCAGCAACGCCGAGGGCGCACGCATGGCCGGCGACGATGCCTCGCTCGCGGCCATCGCGGCGGAGGAAACGGCGGCGCGCTACGGCCTTTCCGTGATGCGCCACGGCATCCAGGACAATCCCGACAACCGGACCCGCTTCCTGGTCCTGGGCCGCTACGTCTGCGCGCCGTCCGGTCTCGACCAGACGTCCCTGATCGTGTCCGTACCGGACCGCGCCGGCGCCGTGCACGAACTGATCGAGCCGCTGGCCCGGCACGGCGTCTCGATGAAGCGGTTCGAATCCCGCCCGGCACGACGCCGCGGCTGGGAGTATTTCTTCTACATCGACCTGCTCGGCCACGCCGACGATCCCGCCGTGGCGGGGGCGCTCGGCGAGATCGGGCAGCGCACCACGTTCTTCAAGCAGATCGGCGCCTACCCCCGGAGCAGTGAATGAGCAGCATCCCCGTTCCCGCCTACATTCGCGAGATCGCCCCCTACCAGGCGGGCAAGCCGATCGACGAGCTTGCCCGGGAGTTCGGTCTGGACCCCGACTCGATCGTCAAGCTCGCCTCCAACGAGAATCCGCTGGGCATGCCGGAGTCGGCGCGGCAGGCGCTCCTGGGCGCGGTCGGTGAGCTCGAGCGTTACCCGGACTCGAACGGTTTCGCGCTCAAGGGCGCGATCGCCGGCCGCTACGGCGTGCGTCCCGAGCAGGTCACACTGGGGAACGGCTCGAACGACCTGCTGGAACTGGCCGTGCGGGCGTTCGTCACGCCGGGCGACGGAGTCGTCTATTCCGAGCACGCCTTCGCCGTCTACATGCTGGCGAGCCAGGCCGTCGGCGCCCGCCGCATCGAGGTGCCCGCGCGCGATCTGGGCCACGATCTGGCGGCGATGGCGGCTGCGGTCGACGAAGGGACGCGGCTCGTGTTCATCGCCAATCCGAACAACCCGACGGGGTCGTTCGTGCCGGGCGCCGACGTCAAGGCGTTGCTGGAGAAGGTGCCCGAGGACGTGGTCGTGGTCCTGGATCAGGCCTATGACGAATACCTTCGTCCGCACGAGCGCTACGACGCAACGGCCTGGCTGGCACAGCATCCGAACCTCATCATCTGCCGGACCTTCTCCAAGGCGTACGGGCTGGCCGGTCTGAGGCTGGGTTTCGCGCTGGCGAGCGCCGAGCTCACCGACTTCATGAACCGTGTGCGCCAGCCGTTCAACACGAATTCGCTCGCCCAGGCCGCCGCGCTGGCCGCGCTCGCCGACGAGGCTTTTCTGGCGCGCAGCTACGAGTTGAACCTCGCGCAGCGGGAGCGTCTGGAGCAGGCGTTCGCCGATCGTGGCCTGCGCTACGTGCCGTCTTCGGCGAACTTCGTCATGGTCGAGGTCGGTGACGGTGCGGCCGTGTCCCAGGCGCTGCTGCACGAGGCCGTCATCGTGCGTCCGATCGGTGGCTACGGTCTGCCGGCCTGGGTTCGGGTCAGCGTCGGTCTGCCCGAGGAGAACACGCGCTTCCTGGAGGCGCTGGACAAGGTCCTGGCGGCGCGTTCATGACGGCTCCCGCCGGGCCGCTCGTCGAACGGCTCGCCGTGGTCGGCCTGGGCCTGATCGGCGGTTCGATCGCGTCGGCCGCCCGCCGCTCGGGCGCGGCGCGCCGCGTGGTCGGCCATGCGCTCGACGACCACGGGCGGCAGGCGCTTGCGCTGGGGCTCGTCGACGAGGTCTTCGACTCCGTCGCCGACGCGGTCCGCGGGGCGGACGCCGTGTTCCTGGCCGTACCGGTGCCGGCCATGCCGGCGGTGTGCGAGGCGGTCGCCGCAGCACTCGGCGAGACGGCCTGGGTCAGCGACTGCTGCAGCACCAAGAGCAGTGCCGTGGCCGCCGCGCGGGCCGCCTTGCGCGCCGACCAGTGGGACCGCTACGTACCCGGACACCCGATCGCGGGCAGCGAGCACTCGGGCCCCTCCGCGGCGCGCGCGGACCTCTTCACCGGCAAGGCGTGGCTCCTGTCGCCGCTGACACCGGGGCAGGGCGAGCGCGCCGGGCGGATCGAGGCGTTGCTGGAGCGTTTCGGGGCCACAGTGTCGCGGGTGTCGCCGGGCGAACACGATGCGATGTTCGCCGAGTATTCGCACATGCCGCATGCCCTGGTGTTCGCACTGTGTCACGCCGTGGCCAACGGCCCGCATGCCGATCGACTGTCGGCGCTCGCCGGTGCAGGCTTCAAGGACACGTCACGGATCGGGGCCTCGGCGCCCGAACTCTGGACGGACATCATCATCGACAACGGCGACGAGGTGCTCGCGTCGCTGCAACGCCTGCAGGCGTCCATCGATCTGTTTCGCGAGCGGATCGCCGGGCGCGACCGGCAGGGACTGTTGTCCCTGATCGCCGACGCATCCCGGTGGCGGGCCGGGCTCTGAGCCCCGGCCCGGTTCATGCCCGGATCAGGGCGTGAACGAGCGTCCCGTCTTGTCGGGGTGGAGCACGTCGAAGTAGTAGTCGCGCAAGGCGTAGAGCTCCTGCAGCGCGGCCGGTGGAAACCCCGCGCGCGACTCCCGCTCCACGAGCAACAGTTCGTCGAAGACATTGCGGGTGGCGGCGACATCGATCCAGGCCGCCGAGATCTTGCGCATCACCCGGGTGAAGCGCACTCTCAGGAACAGCGGCCGGATCCCCTCCGGTAGCTGCTCGTACCAATCCTGATCGGTCGCCGTGATCGGCGGAGCGTTGACGATTTCCTCGGGTGAGACCTGTTCGTCCACCAGCGAGTAGGCGGAACTGCGGCGCCACCGGAGCTGGACCTTCAGCTCCTGGTCCTTGAGTTGACTCTCTGCCCGAGCACGTTCCCTGAGCATTTCATCCGTCTTGCTCAGGTCGAACATGTCGAACAGGCTGTTATCGGACATTGGATAGCTCCCCGCTACAATCCACGACCACACGGCGCCTCGCTCGGCGCCCTCGTTAACCAGTGTGTCATTGGAGCATCCGGGCCGCGGCATGAAGAACGAATTTCTCGCCAGTGGCGGGCCGTGCCTGACCGGTGGTTTGCGGGTACCTGGCGACAAATCCATCTCGCATCGGGCGGTGATGCTCGGGGCCGTCGCCGATGGCGTGACCCGCGTCCGGGGCTTCCTCGCCGGCGCGGATGCGCTGTCCACATGTGCCGTTTTTCGCGCACTGGGTGTGCGGATCGACGGCCCCGACGAGGGCAGTCTGACCGTTCACGGCGTGGGCCTGCACGGCTTGCAGCCGCCGGTGGCTGCGCTGGATTGCGGCAATGCCGGTACCGCCATGCGCCTGCTCATCGGTCTGCTGGCCGGACAACGCTTCGCGTCCCGGCTCGTCGGCGACGAGAGTCTGAGCCGTCGCCCGATGCGCCGGGTGACGGACCCGCTCAGCACCATGGGGGCGCGTTTCCAGACCCGG
Organism: Gammaproteobacteria bacterium; assembly: GCA_030425615.1. GTDB lineage: Bacteria > Pseudomonadota > Gammaproteobacteria > Burkholderiales > Burkholderiaceae_E > JAUIAI01. Next base: position 232 of record JAUIAI010000144.1, on the reverse strand, counting down.
GACGGGCTGCCGCCGGTGGACATCCTTCCGGCCTCCCAGGGTTTGCGCGGCGTGGACTACCGTATGCCGGTGGCCAGTGCCCAGGTGAAGTCCGCGCTGCTGCTGGCCGGCCTCTATGCGAAGGGGGAGACACGGGTGAGCGAGCCGGCACCGACCCGGGACCACACCGAACGCATGCTCAGAGGCTTCGGTGTCGAGGTCGGGCGCACGGGAGACACGGTGACACTGCGGG
>JAUIAI010000143.1 GCA_030425615.1 Gammaproteobacteria bacterium | reverse complement strand
AGACCATAGCAAGCCGTCGGAGCGCTGAAGATCATGTGGGAAACCATTGTCGATCACCTCTATGTGTACATCGGCGCCTACATGTTCCTGGCGCTGGCACTCATTCTCTTCACCGGTCTGCCCGTGGCGTTCGCGCTCGGAGGCGTATCGGTCATCTTCGGGCTGATTGCGGTCTCGCTCGACTTCCTGGACCTGGCGGTGTTCTTCCAGGTCATTCAGCGGATCTGGGGCGGTGACGGTGCCTCGGGGGCCATCCAGAACCCGATCCTGGTGGCGATTCCGTGTTTCGTGTTCATGGGCACCATGCTGGAGAAGTCCCGTGTCGCGGAAGATCTGCTGCACATCCTGCAGGTGATGCTGCGGCGGGTGCCCGGCGGACTGGCGCTTTCGGTCACGGTCATGGGCACGATCATGGCCGCGACCACCGGCCTCATCGGCGCTTCCGTGGTCATGATGACGCTGCTGGCGCTGCCCACGATGCTCAAGCGGGGTTATCACCCGGCGCTCGCCACCGGCACGCTGGCCGCCAGCGCCACGCTGGGCATCCTGATCCCGCCGTCGATCATGCTGGTGCTCATGGCCAATCTGCTGGCGGTTTCGGTGGGCAACCTGTTCATCGGTGCCCTGATCCCCGGCCTTCTTCTGTCCGCGCTCTATTTCGTGTACATCATGGTGGTGGCGTCGGTGAAGCCCAGTCTGGCGCCGCCTCTGCCCGATGACGCGATCCATCTGAAACCCACCAACATGAACAATCTCTGGTTGTTCATCGGGTTGTCGGTGCTGTTCATCGTGCTGGCATGGATCGCCAGCAATTCGCATGTCGCGGACTTCGTCAACTGGGGGCTGATGGCGTTCCTGGCGATCTTCTTCGCCGCGATGGTCATCGGCCGACGCGAGGGCGAATCGTTGCTCGGCGGCATCCTCAAAGGTTTCATGCCGCCGATCTTCCTCATCGTTCTCGTGCTCGGCTCCATCTTCGCCGGCTGGGCGACGCCCACGGAGGCCGCGGGTGTCGGCGGCTTCGGCGCGATGGTCCTGGCCATGTTCAACGGCACGTTGTCGATGGACACCCTGCGCAGCGTGGTGCACCGCACCTCGCTGACCACGGCCATGATCTTCATGATTTTCGCCGGCGCCACCGCGTTCTCGACGATCTTCCGGAATGTCTACGGCGAAGACCTCATCATCGAGTTCATCGAATGGCTCGAGCTGGGTCCCTGGCCGTTGCTGTTCCTGCTCATGGGCGCGGTGTTCCTGCTCGGCTTCTTCTTCGACTTCCTGGAGATCACGCTGATCATCCTGCCGGTCTTCGCGCCGGTGATCCGCACCCTGGCGCCGGAGTTCGCGCCGCACCTGGGTCTGGAACCGCCGACGAACCAGGCTCAGTTGCAGTACGTGCAATCGGAGGTGATCTACTGGTTCGCGATTCTCATCGCCGTGAACCTGCAGACATCGTTCCTGACACCACCCTTTGGATTCGCGCTCTTCTATATGAAGGGGGTGGCGCCGTCCAGCGTGCGGATGCAGGAGATCTACAAGGGCATCATCCCCTTCGTGCTTCTGCAACTGGTCGGTCTGGGCTTCGTGCTCGAATTCCCCGAGCTCGCGCTCTGGCTGCCACGAATGTTCTTCAGCGGAGGCGGATGACGACGGTGCCCAGGGCGTTCCCGGCATGACCCGGACGCCCTTGCGCAGGAAGGGCCGGGGCCGTCATTTGGCGGCGCCGGCCCTTCGTCACTGTGGGCGGGTCTTCGCAGGGCGCCAGCGTGCCGGGACGAATGGTTCGGACGTCCGCGAAGCCGGGCCTGTGTGGTGATCGGCCCCCGCCCCGTGCGCTGATCGGCCCCGCCCCGTGCGCTGGTCGGCCCCGCCCGGGCCGCGTTGGAATCAGATGCGCTTGTCGCGCCCCGCCCAGTAGGGCTCGCGCAGCTTGCGCTTGAAGATCTTGCCCGAGTCCTCGCGCGGCAGCTTCGCCTCGAACACGAAATCGCGGGGAATCTTGAACGCCGCAAGATGCGCGGCCAGGTGCTCGCGCAGGGCGGCCGGCTCCGGGTAGGGCTCGTCGGCTTCGACGTGGGCGATGAGGCTTTCGCCGAACTCCTCGTGCGGAATGCCGAATACGGCGCAGTCGCGAACCTCCGGGTGCGCGATCAGCACTTTCTCGATCTCCGCCGGGTAGATGTTCACCCCGCCCGAGATGACCATGTCGTTGCGGCGGTCCGCCAGGAACAGGTAGCCGTCGGCATCCAGCCAGCCCATGTCGCCGTTGGTGAGCCCGCCGTCGAATTCCATCTCGGCACGGGCCTGGTCGCGCTTGTGATACGTGAACTCGGCGCGGACGGCATGATGAACGTAGATCTCCCCCACCTGGCCCGGGCCGAGTTCGCGCCCGTTCTCGTCACGGATGCGGATCTGCAGACCCGTGAGGGGCAGTCCGACGGTGCCGGGCCGTTCGAGCGCGGCGTGGGAGTCGGCGACGGTGACCAGGCCGTTCTCCGTGGAGCCGTAGTACTCGAAGATCACGGGCCCCCACCACTCGATCATGCCGCGCTTGACCTCTGGCGGGCAGGGCGCCGCGCCGTGAATGACATGACGCAGGCTCGAGACGTCGTAGCGGGCGCGCACATCGGCCGGCAGTCGCAGCAGCCGCACGAACATGGTCGGTACCATGTGCATGTGCGTGACCCGGTACTGCTGCACCATCGCGAGCAGCTCTTCCGGATCGAACCGGGGCTCCAGGATCACGGTGGCGCCGTTGCGCGCCGCCCCCAGGCCATAGGCATTCGGGGCGGAGTGATACATCGGGCCGTTCATCAGAACGGTCACGTCAGAACAGTCTGGCGGGACGCCGAAGCCTTCGTGCAGACGCAGGGCGGCCAGGGCCTGCTTCTCGGCGTCCATAGGTTCACGGCGCACGCCCTTGGGGTGTCCGGTGGTGCCGGAGGTGTAGATCATGCTGCCGCGCGTATCGGGCGGAGGCGCCTGCCACGGCCCGGCCGCGGCCAGCAGATCGTCCCAGGCGAGCAGCGGGCCCCGGTGGTCGAGCATCCCGATGAGGGTGGCCGGGCTGGGGACGTCGCCACGGCCATAGGCTGTGGCGATCTCGGGCGGCGTGGCGGCCACCAGCACCGTGATGTCGGGCGGCAGGGCCGGCACGATCGCCGGCAGCAGGTCCGCATGGATGACGAGCACCCTGGCGTCGCAGTCGCGCAGGATGTAGCCGGTCTCCTCGGCGGTGTAATGCCAGTTCACCGGCGTGGCATACGCCCCCAGCAGGGTGCAGGCCGCCGCGCATTCGAAGAACGGGAAATCGTTGCGCAGCATCATTGCCACGCAGTCGTCCAGGCCGACGCCCAGGTCGTGAAGCGCCGTGGCCGCGCGAGCGGTGCGGGCCTGGCGATCAGCCTGGCTCAGGCGGCGCTCGCCACTGATGATGTCTCCGTGCATGGTGTTCTCTTTCTTTCCAGGGTGCACCGGGCAGCCGCACCGCCTTGGCGCGACAGTCGATAGCGCGAATCATGACACGGTGTGGGGTCGGCGCATGGGTTCGCCGGGCAGGCCGGTTCGCCGGGCCGGTCGGCGAAGCGGATCAGCGCACGGCCACCGAGGGGAGCCAGGTGGCCAGCGGGGGGAACACGATGATCAGCGCGATGAGCAGGAACACGCACGCGATGAACGGCAGCGCCGCCAGGTAGATGTCCTTCATGGTGGTGCCGGGAGGGGCGACGCCCTTCATGACGAACAGCAGAAGCCCGAACGGCGGTGTCGTGAAGCCGATCTCCAGGGTGAGCAGCATGATGATCGCGAACCAGGTGAGATCGAAGCCCAGACTCGAGGCCAGCGGAAAGAAGATGGGCGCCGTGAGCAGCATCATGGAGAGCTGGTCCATGAAGCAGCCGAGGAACAGCAGCACGGCCATCATCAGGAACAGCATGGTCATGGGCGAGGCCTCGAAGCTCGTGGCCCAGCTGATCAGCCCGAAAGACGCGCCCGAGAACGCCAGGATCTGACTGAACGTCGCGCTGCCGAAGATGATCAGGAAGGCCATGACGGTGACCCGCAGGGCGCCGTTGACCGACGCCTTGATGGAACGCCAGCTCAGGCTGCGGTACAGGACGGCCAGCGCGAGCACGCTGACGCAGCCGATGGCGGCCGCCTCCGTGGGTGTCGCCCAGCCCGAGATCATCACGCCGATGGTCAGCACGATGGCGCCGATCAGGGGCAGGATGTCGACGACGACGAGCCGCATCTTCTCCGATACCGGGACCTTCTCGGCCAGGTAACCGGGTGCGGCCGACGGGTCGAGCAGTGTCCACGCCGCGATCAGCGCGAAATAAAGCGTTGCCAGGATGATGCCGGGAATGATGCCGGCGATGAGCAGCGCCGCGACGTCGGTGCGCCCGAGCGTGGCCAGGAGCACGGCGAGCGCACTGGGCGGAATGATCACGGCAAGCCCGCCGGTGCCGAGGATCGGCCCGATGGACAGGTACTTGTTGTACCCGCGACGCATCATCTCGGGCACCATCAGCGAGCCCAGCAGCGCCGTGGATCCCATGCTGGACCCGGACAGCGCGGCAAAGCCCGTGCCGCCGGCCACGGTGACATAGGCGAGCCGTCCCGGAATGTTGCCGAACAGCCGGTCGATGGCGTTGAACATCCGCTGGCCGAGACCCGTGTGATAGAAGAGCTCGCCCATCAGCAGGAACATGGGAATCGGCACCAGCGAGAAATTGGTCATCGCGCCGAAGCCGTTGGTCAGCATCTGGCCGATGCCGGCCGTGCCGCCGATGAAGATGTAGGCCCCCACGATGTTCGTGGCCAGGAAGGCGATGGCCACCGGCATGCCGAGCAGCATCAGGCCGATGATCATGCCGAACAACAGGGCGATCGCGCTGGTCCAGTCCATTCTCGGGTCAGGGGGTCCGGGTGGGCTCTCGTCAGTGGCCGACGTGGCTGCCGTCGGCGCGCTCGTACGGATCCTCGCCACGCACCAGGTAGCGGCCGAACTCGACGGCCATGAGCACGAAGGAGAGCGGCATCACCGCCATCAGTGGCCAGCGAGGCATGTCCAGCGAGCGGATGTCGAGTTCGTTACGCACGAAGTCGGTGACGGCGATCTCGCCGCCGAACCATGCCAGCACCACGCAGGTCACGACGCAGGCAATCAGGATGAGTGTGTTCATCAGGCGCCGGGCGCGGCCGCGGAACTGCATGAGCAGGGCCTCGACGTAGATGTGGCCCTTCTCGCGCACCAGCATCGGGGCGCCGAGCAGGGGAATGAGGAACAGGAAGTATTCGTTGAACGTGAAGATATGCGCCGAACTCTGGTTGCCGGTGTTGCGCAGAACCACGTCGGTGACGATGGAGATCATCATCACGGTCATCAGGACGCCGGCCAGCCAGGCCATGACGTGAAGCAGGCCGAGATGCAGGCGCGCGAGTGCCTTCACGGAACAGGTCAGAAGTGAGGGGATGGGTCACCGGCCCCGAACGGGGCCGGTGAGACGGGCATCACTGACCGACGAACTTCTCGATCAGCACGTCGACGTCGGAGCTTCCTCCGGCCTTTTCGAGACGCTCGCGCATACGCTTGATGTTCTCGGCCACGGCGGCGGCCGTGAACTTCTCGGCGGCCGCTTCGGATTGCGAGACGGTCTTGATGCCGCGCTTCTCGAGTTCGGCCTTCTCCTCGACCCACAGCGCCTGGCGGGCCTTCGTGCTCTCGACCTCGTGCTCGGCGACCACCCGCGTGAGAATCTCGCGCGTCTGCTCGGACAGCGAGTCCCACTTCTTCTTGTTGAAGATCACCATGACGTCGGTGGTGAAGAACGCGGGCTCGATGCGGTACTTGATGAAGCGGTCCCAGTTGAAGTCCATGAGACCGATCTGCGTCCAGCCCATCAGCTCGACCGTGCCCCGCTCGAGCGCGGTATAGATGTCGGGCATGTTCACGTTGATGACCTGGGCGTTCAGGTAGTTCGTGAAGAACGCGTTGTAGATGGCGTTGCCGCGAACCTTGAAGCCGGAGACGTCGAGGGCACCGTTGGCGTCCAGCGCGGGTTCCTTGACCGACCAGAGATGGAACTTGACGCCGCTGTCGATCCAGCCCAGGGCGATGGCGTCCATGCGCTTCTCGTGCGCGGCGCTCAACAGCGCGAGTCCGCCGTTGGCGCGCGCCGTGGCCGCGTCGACGCTGGCCGCCGAGACCACGTCGCACTCCGGGACGGTGCCGGTGTAGAAGGCGCAGGGCACGTTGACCATGTCGACCACGCCGTTACGCAGGGCGTTCGGCTGCTGCATCATGGGGATGGCTTCGGGGCCGCCGCGCACCTGGATCTCGAACACGCCTTCGCCGGCCTTGTTCGCCTTGTCCACCATTTCGAGGAAGCTGCGGGTGTAGATCAGCGACTTGGGAAACGCGTGGGTCGCGGTGATCATGTCCTTGGCCAGCACGGGTGCCGCCGTGCCCAGCAGGCCGGCCGCGAGTCCGGCCGCCGCCAGACGGGTAAAGAGTCTCATCGGGATCTCCAGGGTGGGGGGCACGGCAGCATCCGGTGCCGGGCCGGTTCTCGTCACGGAAACAACTGGATCATCGGCAGGGCCTGACCTGCCGCCAGCAAGTCCACTCGCTTCAGCTGAATTCTCAGTGTACCGTCAATCCTGACCAGATCATGGGTCGCGGTTCCGGGAACGGAGATCTGGTCGGCGCCGCGCTGCTCGAAGTACAGAAACGGGGTGCGCATGCGCCAGGCCCGGGCA
>JAUIAI010000142.1 GCA_030425615.1 Gammaproteobacteria bacterium | reverse complement strand
GGAACCCTCCAAACGCGCGTTGTTTTAGCGCACTTTTTTGTGACTGTTTAGCGACATCTCCGGCTTTCTGCGCCGGGGGCGGGCCCCGGTCGGAAAACTAGTTCAACGGAATCAATGTTCTATCAGGGCAGTCACAAGGTCATGCTGGACGCCAAGTCGCGGATTGCGATTCCAAAGGACGTCCGCGACAACCTGGACGCGCAGTGCCGCGGGGAGGTCACCCTCACCCGGGGCGGCAGCCCGTACTCGTTGTGGTTGTTCCCGCGGCCCGTCTGGCTGAAGTTCCGGCAGAACCTGCGCAAGCTCCGTGGGCGCGATCTGGCTTATCGGAGCCACTTCCTGCAGAACGCGCGCGATCTGGAGATGGACAAGACGGGCCGGATCAACATCCCCACGGTCCTGCGCGAGCTCACGGCCATGAAGGGTGAAGCAGTCTTTCTCGCCGGTGACGGTGACTACCTCGAGCTCTGGGATTGGGACAGGAAGATGGCAATGACCAACGAGATCGATTTCACGGCATTGCCCGAGTCGGTGTTCGACTACGACGACGTGCCCGAGGTGGGGACGGATGCCTGAGGCCGGCCCGTGCACCACGAAACGGTTCTTCCGGAAGAGGCGGTGGATGCGCTCGTCATCCGCGCCGACGGGATCTACGTGGACGGGACATTCGGCCGCGGCGGGCACTCGCGCCGGGTGCTCGAACGTCTCGCTGCCTCGGGCCGGCTGGTCGCCTTCGATCGCGACCCGGAGGCCGTCGCGGTCGGTCGCACGATCGACGACCCGCGGTTCACGATCCGCCACGCGCGGTTCTCCGCGCTGTCCGAGGAGCTCGATGAACTCGGTATCGAGTGCATCGACGGGCTGCTCCTCGATCTCGGGCTGTCATCGCCCCAGGTCGATCGGGCGGAGCGCGGGTTCAGCTTTCAGCACGACGGCCCGCTGGACATGCGCATGGATCCCGGGGTCGGCATCCCGGTCCGCGACTGGCTCGCGCAGGCCGACGAAGACGAAATCAGGGAGGTGATCGAACGCTATGGGGAAGATCGGTTTGCTCGGGCGATTGCAAAGGCGATTGTTGCTCGCCGCCAGGACTCAGGCGGCGCCGCCCTTGAGAGCACAAAACAACTTGCCGATCTCGTGGCGGGTGTCGTCCGGCGCCGGACCAAAGGGGCGCCGTTGGGCAAGAACGCGGCAACCCGCACCTTTCAGGCTCTACGGATTTTCGTCAATCAAGAGCTTGCGGAGCTCTCGTCCGTCCTGACGCGGGCGATCGACCGGCTCGCCCCGGGCGGGCGCCTGGTCGTGATCAGTTTCCATTCGCTTGAAGATCGCATCGTGAAGCAGACCTTCGCCGACGCTGCCGGTCGCAATCCGGAGCGTGACCCCGTGACCGGGGCGCCGTTGCCGGGACAGCAGGCACGCCTGCGTCTGCTCGGGCGCCGCCGCCCGGGCGCCGCCGAGAGCGACCGCAATCCGCGTGCCCGCTCCGCGGTGATGAGGGTCGCCGAACGGCTCGGGGACGCGCGATGAACCGGCTGAACGCATTGCTGCTGTCGGCGCTCGTGCTGTGTTCGCTCGGGCTGGTGACGTCACAGCATCGTTCCCGCGTGTTGTTCGGTGAGCTCGAGCGCGCCAAGGCGCAGGCCGGTCATCTCGAGGCACGCTACGACGAGCTCGAAAACGAGCAGACCCGGCTTGCCAACGCACAGCGCATCCATCAGCGCGCGGCCGGACAACTCGCGCTGAGAGCGCGTCCGGCGCGTCGCACCATGCACCTGATGCTCGACGAGGAAACCCTGCTGGCCGCGCGCGAGGCCACCGCCCGCTGGCGCGCCGCGGCGCTGGAACAGAGGGGTGGGCAATGAGCCGGTCCCGACGGTCGACCCGCATACCGGTCGCCAAGCCGGTGCTCGAGTTGCGCCTGTCGCCCAGGCGCCTGCGCGTGTTGCTCGCGCTGGTCGGGATCGGCTTCGTGGTGCTGACCGCCCGCGCGACGTATCTGCAGACCCTGCGGGACGAGGAGCTCAAGGAGCGCGGGGAGAAAGTCTTCACGCGCGAACAGAGCCTGCCGGCCTCGCGCGGCAAGATCCTCGATCGCAACGGCGTCGTGCTCGCCTCGAGTCTGCCGGCGGCCGCGGTCGTCGTGGATCCGCTGCTCTTTCGTGACCCGCCGGCGCCGGAGCCCGGTGAGGAACCGTCTGATCGCAAGGGGGCCACCGACCAGCAACGACAGGCGCTGGCGCGGGCGCTGGAGCTGACGCCGGAGCGTATCGAGGAGTTGATCGAGCGCGGCAGCCGGCGCTTCGCGTACCTGCGCCGCCAGCTCGAGCCGGCGGTGGCGGAGCAGGTCAGCGCGCTGGGCATTCCGGGCGTGTCCGTCCGTCGCGAGTACAAGCGGCACTACCCGGAAGGCGAAGTCGCGGCGCACCTGGTCGGATTCACGGACTACGACGACAAGGGCCGCGAGGGAATCGAGCTGGCGGGAGATCTTCGTCTTCGCGGTGTCAAGGGAAGCCGGCAGGTCATGCGCGACCGCCGCGGGCGCATCATCGACGACCTGAACGTGGTGGCCGAGCCGATCGACGGCGAGGACGAGCAGCTTTCGATCGACAGCCGTCTCCAGTACATGGCCTACGCCGCGCTGCGCGATGCCGTGGAGGAACACAAGGCCCTCGCGGGCTCGGTGGTCGTTCTCGACGTGCAGACCGCGGAGGTCCTGGCGCTGGTGAACTGGCCGACCTACGATCCGAACGATCGCAGCCGGCTCAAGCGCAGTCACATGCGCACGCGGGCGATCACGGATCGTTTCGAGCCGGGCTCGACGATGAAGGCGTTCACGACCGCGCTGGCGCTCGAACTGCGCAAGGTGACGCCGAACACCGTGATCGAGACCGCCCCCGGGTATCTGATCATCGGTCCGGACAAGATCGGCGACTCGCACTTCCTGGGCACGCTCACGGTCGAGGAGGTGGTGCAGAAGTCCTCGAACGTCGGCACCGCCAAGATGGCGCTGGACATGTCCGCCCGCCAGATCTGGGAGTTCCTCACGGCGGTGGGCTTCGGCCAGTCGCCGCGCATCGATTTCCCGGGTGCGGTCGCGGGCAGTCTGCGTCCCTGGCGTTCCTGGCGGCCCGTGGAACAGGCCACGATCTCGTATGGCCACGGACTTTCCGTCACGTTGTTGCAGCTCGCGCGCGCATACCTGGTGTTCGCCCGCTCCGGTGACCTCCCCGAAGTGACCCTGCGCCGTCGTCCGGGCGCCGTGGCGGGTCGTCAGATCCTGTCCGAGAAGACCGTGCTGGCGGTGCGCAAGATGCTGGAGATGGCCGCGAGCGCGGACGGAACCGCCGCGAAGTCGCGCGTGACCGGCTACCGTGTGGCGGGCAAGACCGGCACCTCGCTCAAACAGGAGCACGGCCGATACGTGAAGAAGTACGTGGCCTCCTTCGTGGGCTTCGCACCGGCGTCGGCGCCGCGCCTGCTGGTGGCCGTCATGGTCGACGAGCCCACGGACGGAAAGTTCTACGCCGGTGACGTGGCCGCGCCGCTGTTCTCGCGCGTGATGGCCTCCGGCCTCGATCTTCGACGGATCGCACCCGATGCCCCGGTGGCCGAGATCGAGGTGCCCGGTCCGCTCAGCGAGGCGAAGCCATGAGCGCGGAACAGATGTCCGCCCGGGACAGCGGCCGCTGGCTGGCCAGCCGGCTGGCCCCGGGTGCCCGGCTCAGCGCCGACAGCCGCCGCGTCCGTCCCGGCGACGGCTTCGTGGCGTTCCCGGGTGACCGAAGCGATGGACGGGCCTTCATCGCGCAGGCGGTGCAACGCGGTGCCGCGGCGGTCGTCTACGACGCCGACGGAATCGATGCCGCCCCTGCTGCCGGGGTGCCGATTCGCGCCTGTCCGGCGCTGCGTCGAACAGCCGGCGAGGTCGCTTCGGCTTTCTACGGCGAGCCGAGTCTTGCCGTCCGGTTGATCGCGATCACCGGGACGAACGGCAAGACCACCTGTGCGAACTGGTGTGCCGCAGGTCTCGCTGCCGACGGTGTTCCGAGCGCCGCCATCGGCACGCTCGGCCTCAGCCGGTTCGGCGCGCCGTGCGCTGACGACGACGGCGGTCTCCCCGGTGGCCTGACGACTCCGGATGCGGTCGCGCTGCAGGACGCGCTGGCGCACCTGCGCGACGCGGGCGTGGCCCACGTCGCGCTCGAGGCCTCTTCCATAGGTCTCGTCCAGGGCCGGCTGACCGGCTGCCGGGTGGCGGTGGCTGTCTTCACGAACCTGAGCCGCGATCACCTGGATTTCCATGCCGACATGACGGCGTATGCGGATGCGAAGGCGTCGCTGTTCGCAATGCCGGGGCTCGGGGCGGCGGTGATCAACGGCGATGACCCGGCGGCCGGCCTCATGGCCGCGCGCCTGCCCTCGGACGTACCATGCATCGTGTTCGGCCGCGACCCCGTCGGGCCCGCGGGCGCGAGGGCCCTGCGCTTGCTCGCCTGCGAGCCCACCGACCATGGCAGCCGCCTGACGATCGACGCAGACGGCGGACGCGCGAGCGTCGAGTTGCCCGTTCCCGGAGAATTCAACGCCCGCAATGCGCTGGCGGTTCTGGGCGCCTGGCTGCATCTGGGCGTCGCGTTCGACGACGCGTGCCGCAGGCTCGAGACCCTGGCGCCGGTGCCGGGCCGCCTCGAACAGGTCGGCGGCCTGGATACACCGCTCGTGCTGGTCGACTACGCCCACACACCCGACGCCCTGGGCGCGGTCCTGGCGGCGTTGAGGCCCCATGCCCGGGCACGTGGTGGCCGGCTCTGGTGTGTATTCGGATGTGGCGGTGACCGTGACTCGGGCAAGCGGCCGCTGATGGCGGCGGCCGCCGAAGCGGGCGCCGACCGGATCGTTCTCACCAGCGACAATCCTCGCGGCGAGCCACCCGAGGCGATCATCGCTCAGATGCGGGCCGGGCTGTCGGCGGCGCCCTGGGCCGAGATCCCGGATCGTGCCGAGGCGATCACGAAGGTGATTTCGGAAGCCACCGAGAGCGACGTCGTCCTGATCGCCGGCAAGGGCCACGAAAGCACCCAGGAGATCGCCGGCGAGCGACTGCCGTTCTCCGACGTCGAGACGGGTGCCGCCGCGCTGGCCGCGCGTCAGGGAGGGCTGCATTGAACCTGCATCCCGAACAACTCCGCCGCTGGCTCTCCGATGCCGAACGTCTCGGCCCGGAGCCGGTCTCGGGCTTCGTGGGCATCAGTACCGACACACGCAGTCTCCGGCGTGGTGAGCTGTATGTCGCCCTTCGCGGCGAACGCTTCGACGGGCACGACTTCATTGCCGCGGCGCTCGCGGCAGGCGCGGCCGGACTGATCGTCGAGAAGTCGCCCGTGCAGACCTCCCCGGTGCCGACCTGGGTCGTCGCCGACACGCTGACCGCGCTGGGCAGACTCGCGGCCGGCTGGCGCTCGACCTTTGCCGGGCGGGTGGTCGCGGTGGTCGGCAGCAACGGCAAGACCACGGTCAAGGAGATGCTGGCCTCCGTCACGCGTGCCGCCTACGGTGCCGACGCGGTACATGCCACGCCGGGCAACTTCAACAACGCGATCGGTGTGCCGTTGTCGCTCTTCGGGCTGCGTGAGAAACACCGGGTGGCGGTGCTCGAGCTGGGGACCAACCATCCGGGCGAGATCGCGGTGCTGGCCGACATCGCCCGCCCGGACGTGGTCGTGATCACCAACGCCCAGCGTGAGCACCAGGAGTTCCTGGACGGCGTCGAGGGCAGTGCGCGCGAGAACGGTGCCGCTCTGGAGGCGCTCGGCGCCGACGGCGTCGCCGTCTATCCGGGGGACGATCCCTGTGCGGGCATCTGGCACGGGCAGGCGGGCGCTCGCCGCCGGGTCTGCTTCGGCCTGGGCGAAGAGGGTGTCTCCGGCCTGGCGGCCCGCGCCGCGCCCGACAGCCGGCCGGGCACCTTCGACGCCGATCTGCTCGGTCACCGGACCACTATCCGGCTTCGCATTGCGGGCCGTCACAACGTGCGCAACGCCTTGGCCGCCGCCGCGGGTGCCCTGGCGCTGGGTCTGTCGCAGGATGTCATCGCCGAGGGCCTGGCGGCGTTCGAGCCCGTACGTGGACGGCTCCGCCGCATGGCGGCACGCGACGGAGCACTGGTCATCGATGACACGTACAACGCCAACCCGGATTCCGTGCGCGCCGCCATCGACGTGCTCGCCGACGAGCCGCCGCCGCGCCTGCTGATCCTGGGGGCGATGGCGGAAGTCGGCACGAACGGACCGCAGTTCCACGAGGAGGTCGGCCGCTACGCGCGCGAGCGGAGCATCGAGCGGCTCGTGGCCCTCGGCGACGCCTGTGCGCCCACGGTACGCGCGTTCGGCACTGGCGCCACGCTCGCGGCCGACATCGACGAGTTGCTGGCCGACGTGCTGCCGTATGCGGGAAAGGTAAGCACCGTTCTCGTCAAGGGGTCGCGCGGGATGCGCATGGAAAGGGTTCTGTCGGCCTTGTGCGACGACGCCTCCGCGGCGGAGGCCCACTGATGCTGCTCGAACTCGCCCAGTGGCTGTCGCAGGACATGCGGACCTTCTCGGTCTTCAACTACATCACGCTGCGTGCCGTGCTGGCCGCACTCACCGCGTTGCTGCTCGGGCTTCTGCTCGGGCCGCGCGTGATCCGTGCGCTGGCCGAACTCAAGATCGGGCAGGCGATCCGACCGGACGGTCCCCAGACCCATCTGACGAAGTCCGGTACGCCCA
>JAUIAI010000141.1 GCA_030425615.1 Gammaproteobacteria bacterium | reverse complement strand
GATCTCCACCGAGAACGTGCCCTCCACGGGAGCGGCCTGGTCGGTGAGCAGGGACATGAACACGGGGGGGCTGTCGAACCGCGGCAGGCAGCACCAGACGACGCGCGCCATGCGGTCGATCAGGGCGCCATACGTGCAATTGCCGATGATCCCGAGGTTCAGGTTCGGCCAGGTGGTTTCGGTCATGACTCTGGTGTCCGGCAGGGAGGGAGTGTTGTCGGAAGGGGTCTTCGGGGCGATCGGGCCGCACGGCCCGCGGGTGTCATCCACCCGGCGCCGAGAGCTCGCTCAGGGCTCGTTCGAGCCAGGCACGCACCGCGCCCGGATCCGGCAGGCGACTGGTGGCGAGCGACTCGCCCGTGCCGACCTTGATCGCGCAGCCTCCGGCGCGCATGGCCGCGCGGAATCCGTCTTCGTCCGTGACATCGTCGCCGATCATCACGGGGGTACGCGCCAGGAACGCAGGGGTCGTGAGCAGACGATCGACCGCCCTGCCCTTGTCGGCCCATGCGGGTTTGATCTCGGACACCGCGTGACCGCGGATCAGCTTGAGTTCGGGGTGGGCGGCCACGGCCTGCGCAAGCGTTTCGTGTACGGGGCCGGCGAGTTCCGGCGCGGCTCGGTAGTGCACGGCCAGCGCGGCCGGCTTCGGTTCGATGAAGAGCGCCGGATGGCGCTTCGCGAGCTCTTCGGCGATGAGCCGCACCGCCGCCAGCGCCTGCTGCGCCACAGGCCCGCCGAGCTGCTCGCCGGCGACCCGGATTTCGGCGCCGTGGATTCCGGCCACGGGAATCTGGTGCGGCAGCCGCAGGAAATGGTCGATCTCGGCGATCGGCCGGCCGGTGACGATCGCGAGCGCGCCGTTGAGCGCCTCGTGCAGGCGCACCAGGGTCTCCGACAGTCCGGCCGGCACGAGGATCTTCGACGGATGGGGAGCGAGGTCGATCAGCGTGCCGTCGAAGTCGATGAACAGCGCGTGACTCGGGCCGATTCTCATGTCTTGATGGTAGGGATGGGGCGCCGGGCCGGCACTGACGCGCGCACGGACGGCGCTTCACCGGAGTCTAACGGCCGGCCCCCGCGCTGCGAGGACAGGCTTGGCCGCAACACAACGGATATGATCGCCCGTTGTCTCATCCACGGAGCCAGCCATGATTCACTACGACATCCGGGGCGACGAAGGTTCCTGGATCGTGTTCGTACACGGCCTCACCTGCGACGGCACCGACTGGGCGCCGCAGGTGGCCGAGCTGTCCGGCCGGCACCGCTGCGTGACGGTCGACCTGCGCGGACACGGTCGCTCGGCCGCCCTGCCCCCGCCGTACGACATCGACACGCTCGCTGGTGACGTCGCCGGCCTGATGCACGGGCTCGCCATCGAGAACGCTGTCCTGGTGGGCCACAGCATGGGGACGCGGGTCATCACCGCCGTCGCGCTGCAGGTGCCCGAACGTGTCCACGGGCTGGTGTTCGTCGACGGCAGCCGACAGGGACACGGCGATCCGATCCAGGCGCAGGCAGCCATCCTCGAAGCCATCGGTGAAGGAGAGCGGCAACACGCCTACGTGGGTGGCATGTTCGACGCGATGTTCACCTCCCGCAGCGACCCGGCCACCCGGACGAAGATCGTGGACCGGGCCCTGTCGATGCCCGCGGAGCGCTTTCGCGCCCTGGTCTCGAACATGGCGGCCTGGGATGCGGGCCGGCTCGAACCGGCGTTGGCCCAGGTGGTTCAGCCCGTGCACGTCGTCCAGAGCACGAATGTCACGCCGCAGCGCCGGCGACTGACGCTGAGCGCGAACGAGCGCACGCCGTATCTGGAGATGCTCGCCGCCCGCCTGCGGAACGTGACGCTCGAGATCGTGCCCGACACCGGACACTTCACCCAGCTCGATGCGGCCGAGACGGTCACGCGGGCCGTCGCCGCAATGGCTCACGCCGAAGACTGAGCCGGCGAAGGACGCGCTTGCCGCGGTTTCCGTGAACTAGTTCACGCGCCGGACGGCGCGCCCGGCGGGCGGGCGCCGACGGGCAGTCACGGCGAGCCATTGGTCGGCGTTTCGTGGCGTCTGCGACGCACAACCCCGATTGTTCATCGTTATTCGATCCCGGCGCACACGCTTCGGGGCGCGGACGGAACCGCCGCCGCTGCCCCGAGGACGACCTCGTGAAGCCCCCGGTGATCGAGCCGCGGATGCCGGAACGGAGATCTCCGGAGCCGCGGACCGAACAATCCGTCTCTTGGGGAAAACATGCTTCGCTCCGCCCTCCTCGCCGGTCTGACCGGACTTTGCACGGTCGCCGCCGGCACCACCTACTACAGCAGCCAGAGCGCCCACACCGCGCTGGACGAACTGCTTCGTGCCCCCGAGCTCGCGGCCGGACCCATCCGGCTCGTCGAGCAATCACGCGAGAGCGGGCTGCTGGCCACGCGGGGCCGTCTCGGTGTGTCCCTTGACCTCGGGTGCTTCGAGGCTGACGGCCAGCTGCAGGCGCTGCCGCTGGCCATCGACTACACCATCGAGCACAGTCCGGACCTCAAGGGTCTGAGCAGGTTCGCGCTGGCGATGTCGCTGACCGACGAGGCCGACGAGAAGTTGCTCGAGATCCTCGGCAGACAGGCCGTGTTCACCATGAACGGGCAGGTCGGATTCAACGGGCGGATGAACGCGAATTTCGCCACCCCGGCGATCGACGCCGACGCGCCGGACGGTCGGGGCGCCCTGCGGGTGGCCGCCTCGATGGGCGAGGTGCACGAGCAGGACGGCGCTACCGCGGTCGCCTGGCAGCTTCCCAGCATCGAGATGACCACTCCCAAGGGACGTGTCGACATCGGCAGGATCACGCTGGCGGGCCACTACACCGACCCGGTCAACGGCTTCGGGTCCCAGACGCTCGGCATCTCGGCCGTCTCGGTCCAGGACAAGCGGGGCCGGACCCAGTTCCGCATGGAGGACGTACGCCTCGAGCAATCGCAGCGGCTGGAGGGCGACACCATCTCGGCGAGCACCGAGCCGAGCATCGGCCATCTCGCCGTCGCCGGGGAGTCCTTGCACGACCTCGGCATGCGGGTGGCTCTCGAAGGCGTCGATGCCGGAGCGTTCCTGCGCCTCCAGGACCTTTCACGCGTGGGTTGCCATCAAGCGCTGGACGAGAAACACCTGCAGCAGGTCGAACGCACGCTGCTGGATCTGATCGACAAGGGAATGCGTCTGGACATCGAGAACATCCGCGGACGCCGGGGCGAGCAGCCGTTCAGCGGCCGGATGCTGTTCGCACTGGCGCCGGCGGACGCCGCGACGCCTTCGCTCGTGGAGCGCACGCGCTTCGAGATCCAGGCGTCCGTCGACGAGCGCCTGGTTCCCCCGCCCTTCGTTGAGGCGGTGCTGGCCCAGGGTCTGATCGAGAACCGCGACGGCGCGCTGAAGACGGCTCTGACCGTCGCAGACGGACGGCTGCGCGTCAACGGCACCCCGGCGCCCGAGTCGATGGACCAGCAGATCGGCGGCGCGCTCGCCATGGGTGAAATGAGCCTGACCGGCTGGCGTCAGCAGATCCAGTCCGGGGAATCGCCGCTGGCCTCCGCGGCGAGCCGCCTGCTGCTCGCACGCGCCCCCTGATACGGCCGGCCCGCCCCCTGTGGAGAGCGGCCCTTCGGGGCCGTTCTCTTTTGCGGCCTACTCGAGATAAGACGGGTGGCTGACGCCGGCCGGGGTCCGCAGGAAGAGCACCGCGATGACCGCGCAGATCACCGGGTAGATGGCCAGCAGCTGCAGGGTCAGCAGCGGACTGCCGAGGAAGTCGAAGGCCAGGCCCACCGGCAGCGGTCCGAGCGACGCACCGACCACGGCCACGAGCTGGCCGGCCCCCTGCAGGGAGCCCAGGTGCTTGCGCCCGAAGTAGCGCGGCATGAGGTAACCGAACATCGTCATGCTGAACGCATTCGTGACGCCGAAGACGAATGCGTATGCCACGGCGGTGGGCAGGTCGCGAACCAGCGTGATCCCGACCAGCGCCAGCGCCAGTGCGATCAGGCCGGCGGCGAACACGTAGCGGGTCTTGTAGCGGTCGAACATGCGCCCCACCAGCGGCATCGTGAGCACCATGCTCAGCGCCGAGATCGGAAACACGCGGGCCGCGATCTCCCGGCCGACGCCGATGTGGTTGAGCACCGAGACCTGGTAGAAGTGAAGGGTCGTCACGAGCATCGCGATCGCGAACCAGCCCAGCGTGAGCAGATAGAACGCCGGCGTGCGCAGCCCCTGCTTGAGATCGAGCCCGTCGATCTCGGGCTGGGTTTCACCCTCGGCCGGTGCGGCGTCACCGTCCGGCCGCAACCCCACGGCCTCCGGCTTGTTGTGCACCAGGAGCAGCACGGGCGGAAGAAGCAGCAGCCAGGTCGTCAGCCCGAGGATCACCCAGGCCCAACGCCAGCCGTAGGCCTCGATCAGCCACTCCCCGAGGGGCGGATGCACCGCCATGGACAGCGCGAAGCC
The DNA here is from genome assembly GCA_030425615.1 of Gammaproteobacteria bacterium. Taxonomy (GTDB): domain Bacteria; phylum Pseudomonadota; class Gammaproteobacteria; order Burkholderiales; family Burkholderiaceae_E; genus JAUIAI01. The sequence continues at coordinate 2,293 of JAUIAI010000141.1, read as the reverse complement.
CAGCGCCATCAGGCTCAGCGCGAAGCCGCGCTTGCGGCTGAACCATTGGGCCACGAGATTCGCGCTCGTGAGCATCAGCGAGCCCTGCCCGAGGAACCTCAGCGCGCCGAAGCCGATCGCCAGGGAAACGATGCCACCCACGGCTCCGAACGCGATACAGGCGATGCCGAGCAGGAGCGCGATGGTGGCCAGCATGCGACGCGGGCCCAGCTTGTCGACGAACTTCCCCATGCGCGGCAGCAGGAAGGCGGCCACGAGCGTCGCGAGCCCGTAGGCCGACGCGATCTCCGATTTGCTCAGGCCGAGATCGGCGCCGATCGGGCCGACGAACACGCTGAAGGTGTGCGACTGGCCCGGACCGGAGACGAAGATGGCCATACCGGCCACGGCCAGCACGAGCCAGCCGTAGAAGAATCGGGGATTGACTGACGCGAGCGCGGCGTCGCGAACACTGGCGAACATGGCGATGAGCAACCCTGGGAAGAACGAACGGGAACAACGAAGGGGAGCAGCGCCGGCAATCGGCTCGTCCGAGGCACGTTGTCAACCCATGACTCTAGCAGGATCGCGGTGGATGCGGCTCGGGAGATGAGCCCGCGCCGGCACCTACGGTAGACGGAACACGCCTGGCCGCGGCCGGGCCCAACCCTTGTTGGGATCGGCCCCGGTTGCTATGCTGCCCGGACCCCGGCCGTGGGGCCGGGTCGAACCGGAGGAGACGAGAGATGCGCATCACTGCAATTGCCGCGGCACTGGCCATGGGCCTTGCCGCGAACGCCGGCGCCCAGGCGCTGAACGTCAACGATGCCCCCCTGACCGAGAAGTGGGCCCCCACCGAATGGGGCCCCGACGACAAGGCAGGAGCCGTCAACCGAACCACGCCGCAGATGGTGCTCGACGCCGTCGGCCTGGTGAAGCAGGGCAAGGTGGCGACCCTGGGCAAGGTCTACGCCGGCGACGCACCGGCGTTCGGCTCACGCGGCTGGCGCATGACCATTCCCGGTCTGCCCACCGGCGGTCCGTTCGGTGATCAGCAACTGGTCTACAACGACGAATACCTGGCCACGGAGATCGGCCAGATCGGCACCCAGTTCGACGGCCCGGGTCACATCGGTGTCACCACGTCCAAGGGCATGTTCTTCTACAACGGACGCTTCCTCGGCGACGAGGGCATAGGCGCTTATGGCGTGGGCCCGCTGGGGGTCGAGCACGTCGCCAAGAAGGGCTTCGTGTGTCGAGGCGTGCTGCTCGATGCCGTGGCCTACCGCGGTGGCCAGCTCCCGGTGCCCAAGGAGAACAGCAAGGACGATCCGGGCATCATTACCGACGAGGACGTCAAGGCCATGGTCGAGCGCCAGGGCATCGACCCGATCGGCGAGGGCGATTGCGTGTTCCTCCATACCGGACACGGCGATCTCTGGCACCCGCAGGACTGGGACAAATTCGACGCCGCTGAGAAGGCCAAACGCGTGGCCGCGTTCAACGCCGGTGAGCCGGGCTTCGGCATCTCCGCCTGCGAGTACCTTGCCGAGCAGAAGATCATCCTGACCGGAGCGGACACCTGGGCGGTCGAGGCCGTGGGCAAGGGCGCCGGCGGCGAGACGACGCAGCCGTTCGAGTGCCACATCAAGCTGCAGACCAAGCGAGGCATCTGGAACCTCGAGAACATGGACCTGAGCCAGCTCGTGGCCGACAAGGCCTACGAATTCCTGTTCGTGTGGTCGCCGCTGAAGATGAAGGGGGCAACCGGCTCGCCCGGCAACCCGATGGCGCTGTACTGAGCGTTCGATGCGCCGGGCAACGGGGCCCGCGCCCCGTCCCGGCGTCTGACGCTCAGCCCCCGTTCGTGGGACCGAGGTCGAGTCTGGCGGCCGGATCGCGCGGGTGATCCGGCTTCACCTCTTCCACGTAAGGGAAACGCTGTTTCGACTTCGTGGCGGTGGTGTTCGGGTCCACCGCCCCACGAACGTAGCGGCGCGCCGAGTCCACGCTCGGCTCGTAGTCCCAGGGCGTGAACCGCCCCTGCAGCAGGGCCTCCTGCGCGAACAGCCGGCGCCGCTGAGACTGCCGGATCTCCTGCTCGATGCGTTCGTAATCCCAGCGGCGCATCGCCTCTGAGTGCATGCGCGATTCCGTCGCCGCGTGCTTGGCGCGACCGGCCAGATTGTCGGTTTCGTCCGGATCCTTGCTCAGATCGAAAAGCATCGGCGGATCGTGCCGGCAGTACACGTACTTGAACCCGTCGAGGCGCAGGATGAGCGCGGGCGCGTAAACCCCCTCGCCCAGGAACTCC
>JAUIAI010000962.1 GCA_030425615.1 Gammaproteobacteria bacterium | reverse complement strand
GAGCGGACCTTCGACGTGGAGATCGCCGCCCGGGGTTCGTCGTTCACCGTCAGCGGAACGGAGGATCGTGCCGTGGAGAAGGCCGGGGCCGTGCTCACTCAGCTGGACGAGCTGATGAAGGGGGGCCAGAGGCTGACCGCCTCCGATCTGCAGACCGCGATCCGTGTGATCCAGGAGAGTGACGAAACCTCGCTGGTCGACTTCTTCGAGGGTGGAGGCCTGGTCCAGGGCGCCCGACGGCTGGTTGCACCACGCTCCATGAACCAGCGTCGCTATCTCGAGGCGATGCTGCATCACGACCTGGTGATCTCCGACGGGCCGGCGGGTACCGGAAAGACCTACCTGGCCGTGGCGATGGCCGCGTCGTTCCTGGAACAGAAACGCGTGCGGCGGATCGTGTTGGCGCGGCCCGCGGTGGAGGCCGGCGAGAAGCTCGGCTTCCTCCCGGGCGACCTCGCCGAGAAGGTCAATCCCTACCTGCGCCCGCTCTACGACGCTCTCTTCGACCTGATGGGCTTCGACAAGGTGACCCGGCTGATGGAGCGCGAGACCATCGAGGTCGCGCCGCTGGCCTTCATGCGGGGTCGCACGCTCAACGACAGTTTCATCATTCTCGATGAGGCCCAGAACACGACTCCGGAACAGATGAAGATGTTCCTCACCCGGATCGGGTTCGGCAGCATTGCGGTGATCAACGGCGACGTGACCCAGGTGGACCTCGCAAAGGGCCAGCGTTCGGGGCTGCGGGAGGTTCAGCACATCCTGAAGGCAGTCGAGGGCATCGCGTTCGTGCACTTCTCGGAGAGAGATGTCGTGCGTCACCATCTGGTGCAGCGGATCGTCAAGGCATACTCTGTGTACGAGAATCGTCAAGCTGCGGAGTCGCAGGAGTCCTGACGCGGCGTGGAGACGTCGCGCGACGAATGCGCGGAACGGAGAAGAACCCGAGCATGGGTCCGAAGAAGCCGAAGACACGTCGGAATCAGAGCCTGCGCGAGCGGTGGGGCGCGCGCTGGTTCCGCTCCTTCGGTGGGATCAGGAGCGGCCTCGACCTGAAACTTAACGGCTTCGGGAGCTTGCGCCCACAACTCCGTCGTCAGTAGAAGCGCCGCGATGATCCCAAGGCGG
>JAUIAI010000140.1 GCA_030425615.1 Gammaproteobacteria bacterium | reverse complement strand
GGTCGAGCGCTGGCTGTCGTCTGCCTTGGCCGGCGGCCTCAGCGTGCTGCTCGTGACGCACAGCGCGGCCCAGGCGGGTCGCCTGGCCCGACGGTGCTTCACGTTGCACGATGGCCGCCTGGGAGAGCAGGCCACGTGAACGCACCGACGATCGGTCTCGGCTCGCTGGCCCTGGCGTCGCTGCTCGTGCTCCTGAGTGCCGTGCTCAGCCTGGGCCTGCAGCTCGGGCTGACCCGCGGACTGCTCGTGGCCGCACTTCGAACGGTCGTGCAACTCCTGCTGGTGGGACTCTTGCTCCAGTGGGTGTTCGCGCTGCAGTCACCGGTCTGGGTGATTGCATTGCTGGTCACGATGTTCGTCCTGGCCAGCCGGGAGGTCTGGTCGCGCCAGGAGCGGCGTCTGCGGGGTGGCTGGACCGTCTGGATCGGCGGCGGCGCAACTCTGGCGGCCACTGTGGCCGCGTTGGTCGTGGGGCTGGCGGCCCTCAGACCGACCGAAACCTTCGACCCCACGGTGCTCGTGCCACTGGCCGGCATCATTCTCGGCAATGTCATGAACGGCGTCAGCCTCAGCCTGAACACCTTTCAGACCGGTGTGGTCCGCGACCGAGTCGGGATCGAGGCACAGCTCGCGCTCGGCGCCAGCCGTGAGCAGGCGCTGCGGCCTACGCAGCTGCGTGCGCTGCGCAGCGGGCTCATTCCGATCCTGAACCAGATGTCAGCCGCCGGCATCATCACGCTCCCCGGCATGATGACCGGCCAGGTGCTCGCCGGCATGCCTGTGGTCGAGGCGGCGAAGACCCAGATTCTCGTCTTGCTGTTGATCGCCGGAGCGGCGTGTCTGGGCGCCATCGGCGCCAGCATCGTCGCCAAGCGACGCATGACCGACGCGCGCCACCGGTTGCGCCTTGATCGCCTCGCATCGGAAGGCTAATCGGGTGACGACAGGCGCTCGAACGCGGCGGCCGATGCGTCCACGTCCGTGACCGAACGCGCGATGTCCAGGATGGATTCGCGCCAGGCGGGATCATCCGGATAGAACGCGTCCAGCATGCGCCGCTTCACGCGTGCGAACGCCTCACTGTCGGCTTCGCCGTGGCGATGTAGCCACTGGTCCTCGATCAGCGCGCCGATGACCTCGGCCAGCTCGCGGGTGCCGTACTCGAGTCCGGCGGCGACCGCCTCGTGTTCCAGACTGCCCGCCAGCGTCCAGACCATTGCGCCGGCCACCGCCACGGACAGCGAGCCGCCCGTGTGCAGATTGCTCAGGCGCGAGCCCCACAGCTCCTCGGCCACGGAGAACGCCCGCGAGGCCGGGTCCATCTGCACGATGCACTCTGCCGTGCCGTATTCGCCAAGCGCGGTGTGAACGTCCACCCAGATCACGTGCCGGCCGGCCAGGTGGCGCCGGGTGATCTCTCGCATGCGCTCGTTCGACCATTGCGGCGCGGGTCCGCCGTAAAACTGGCCGTTCGGGTGGCTGTACTGCCCGCTGCTGAGCGCCGCCTGCAGCCAGCGCGGATCGTCCGGGTGACGGGCGGCCGCCCTGTACAGCGCCTCCATGACCAGACCGGGGGTCTCCGGGGTCCATTCGCGTGGCTCGACGATGGCCGCCACCTCGTCGTACGCGGGGCTGGCGGGCAGCGGTTGCGAGAAATCGACGAAGTTCCGGTTCAGATCGACGTTGTTCTCGTTGACGCGGCGCTGCCAGGCGAAGCCGTAGGGGTTCACCGCATGGATCATCAGCACGGAGAAATGCTCGGTCGCCCGCCGGGCGAAGTCCTCGTCCAGGAGTGCGCATTGCACGAAGCTGCCGCAGTAGCCTTCCACGCCGTGCGTTCCACTGGAAATCACGAGCACCCGGTCGGTGCGCGCGCCGGGCCACCAGGCGGTGTGAAGGCCGATGGGGCCGTCCGGTCCGGGCAGCGGATGCCCGAACGACTCCATCCGGGCGTCGCCGAGTCTTTCGAGGAAGGCGTCGCGGGCATCGCGATAGCGGCTCTGGTGGGCTGGGCGCAAAGTGGCTCCGAGAGAATATTGAGGAGGTGCGGCCGACCGTCCGGCGGATGACCGGGAAAGCCGGAAGACATTTGTGTGAATTTCTCTGCGTTTTCGTTTCAGGCGGTGTACCATCGCGCGGTTGAGAAGTGCAAGACCATCAGCTCGTCGTTCTACCCCTTCTACCAAGCTGTCTCGGTGGATGTGTCAGACCTCTCCAGATGATCTCTTAGCGTCTCATCGCCGGACGCGATCCTGCGCCCCGGCAATTTTTTGAGGAAATCGACATGTCGACTCAAACCGGTACCGTGAAGTGGTTCAACGAAAGCAAGGGCTTCGGCTTCATCACCCCCGAAGACGGCGGTAAAGACGTCTTCGCTCACTTCAGCGCCATCCAGGGCAGCGGCTTCAAGACGCTGGCCGAGAACCAGCGCGTGGAGTACGAAGTCAGCCAGGGTGCCAAAGGCCCGCAGGCCTCGAACATCCGTCCGCTCTGACGTTCGCCAAGCCGGGCGGCAACGTCGCCCGGCCTGAGTGTTCCAGAGAAAAGGCGCGGCCTGGCCGCGCCTTTTCTCATTTCTCCGCCATCGTGGCGGCGAGCCAGTCCAGGATGTCGTCGAACACGCGCCCGAGCGCCCGCCCTGAGGCCTGAGCCATTCCCGTTGCGTTTTCGCTGTTCGCGGGTTCGTCGATCCGGAACATCCGGGCCGAGCCCGGTTCTCCGGGCAGCCCCGGCTCCAGGCGTGCGTCCAGTACCAGCCGGACCACCGGCGTCTGACCGGCCACGTCCAGATAGAGGTCTTCGAGCACGAGGCGCAGCGACCGGGCCCCCGCGGGGGCGGGTGCACCGGCCTCGCGCAGGCGCGCGGTGAACAGCTGCGCGATGCGCTCCGCGGGCGACTCGCTCCAGCTCGCGTACTGGAAGTAGGCGCGCGTGGCGTGCTCACGACTGAACGCCAGCGCGCCGGCCTCGTAGAAATCCGAACCCGGCAGGCCGGACACCCGCAGGCCGCGCACCGCGTCGGACCGGGCCCGGCGCTGCCCGCCAGCGTCCTCGAGCACATACCAGGTGCGTGAAGGCGCATCCCCCGCGACCCCGGTGCAGGCGGCCAGAAGCGATGTCAGGCCGGTCGCGCCGGCGGCGAGAAACGGGCGGCGTTTCATTGTGAGGTCTCCCCGGGTCCGAGCTGCTGGGGCCTGGGCCCGAAGATGGCGCTGCGAGGGTCCTCGAGGCGGCGGGCCGCGGTGGCGATCGCATCCGCCGCGCGGCGCAGTTCGCGCATCGTGGACAGCAGCTCGCGCGTGCCGACGTCCAGCGCACCCTCGGCGGTGCCGCCCAGCCGGCGCGACTGTTCGTCCAGCGAGGCGGCGAGCGCCGCGTAGCGCTGGACGGCCACCCGTGTCTCGCGCAGCAGGCCCTCGGCACGGCCTGCCAGCGGCTCGTAGCTGGCGGTCAGCCCCTGGACGGACGTGCCCACCTGCTCGCTCGTACGCTGCAACGACTGCGACGCCGCGAGCAGCGCCGCGCTGGCCTGGTCGACAGTGGCCAGACGCGCGTTCAGGCCCGCGCTGAAGTCGCGCATCGCGACCAGTGTTTGCTCGATCATCCGGCGGTTCTCCGGACCGATCAGCGCATTCAGGTGGTCCAGGGCGACGTCGGCCGAGCGGGCGAGCTTGTTCGCGGATTCGGTGAGTTCCGACACGCCCTCGGGAATCACCGGATACGGCTCGCCCGGAGGCACCTTGACCAGCTCCGGACCCGGTACACCGGGCGTGTTCAGATCGATGCGCGCAACGCCCGTGACGATGTTGCGCGAGACCTGGGCCGTGGTGTTCTCGCTGACCGGTGTGCGGCGCTGCACGCGGATCGTGACGTTCACCTCGTTGATGTTGTCGCGCTCGATCGCGTAGTCCTCCACCCGGCCCACCTTGATGCCGCGCATGTTCACGTCGCCGCCCACCTGCAAGCCCTCCAGGGACTGGCGCTCGAAGTGAATCGTATAGAAGCGGTACTCGGAGGCCGCGCCGGCGGCCGACAGCCAGATGACGAAGCCGACCAGCGCGGCGGACAGCGCCACCACGACGGCGCCGACGAGGGTGTAGCGGGTATCGGGTTCCATCGTCCGGAGTCCGTCAGTCCAGGGGCGCGCGCGCGTTGAAGTAGGAGCGGATCCACGGGTGATCCACGGCGCGGACCTCGTCCATGGGTCCGTCGGCGATCAGCCGGCCCTCGCCGAGCACGATCACCCGTCGGACGATTCCCGAAAGCGTATCGAGGTCGTGCGTGACCAGCAACACGGTGATGCCGAGATCGTCACAGAGAAACTTCAGCAGCATATCGAAGGCCCGAGCGGTGATCGGGTCGAGCCCCGAGGTGGGTTCGTCCAGGAACAGGATCTCCGGCTCCAGCGCAAGCGCGCGCGCGAGCGCCGCGCGCTTGCGCATGCCGCCCGAGAGTTCGCTCGGCATGAGCGAAGCGGTTTCCGGCGACAGGCCCGCCAGCGAGAGGCGCAGGCTCACCAGAGCATCGATCATGCCCGGGGGCAGGTCCGCATGCTCGCGCAGCGGCGTGGCCACGTTCGCGCCCACGTCCAGCGACGAGAACAGCGCGCCGTCCTGGAACATCATGCCGAAGCGCCGGCGCAGCGCGGCCAGTTCCGGGTCCGGCGCGGACCAGACGTCCGTGCCCAGGATGCGGACACAGCCGGCGCTCGGACGCAGCAGACCCACGATCTCGCGCAGCATCACCGACTTGCCCGTGCCGCTGCCGCCGATCAGCGCCACCAGTTCTCCGCGTCCGATCGTGAAGGAGACGCCGTCGTGGATCGTACGCCCGCCCAGGTGCGTGACCAGATCCTCGACCTCGATCGCCGGCGTGAGCAAGGCGGGGGCGGCCGCTGCGTCGATCAAAGGCCCAGCTCCTGGAAGAACACCGCGAAGACCGCGTCGATCAGGATGACGGCGACGATGCTCTGCACCACGGTGGACGTGGTGTTGATGCCGATGGAGCGGGTGTCGCGCTGCACCGCCATGCCCATGCGGCAGCCGATCACCGCCACCACCAGCGCGAACACCGGCGCCTTGCCCAGCCCGATGAGCACGTGGCTGAGCCCCAGCGTGGCGTGCATGCGGTCCAGGAACGTAGTGGGCGTGATGTCGAGCATCAGGTCGCAGACCAGCATGGCGCCGCCCAGGCCCGCGAGATTGCCCACGAAGGTCAGCAACGGCAGGGCGAGCGCGAGCGCGAGCACGCGCGGCAGCAACAGCACCTGCTCGGCCGACAGGCCCAGCGTGCGGATCGCGTCGATCTCCTCCGTCAGCTTCATGGTGCCGAGCTGCGCCGTGAAGGCCGCGCCCGAACGGCCCGCGACGATCACCGCCACGAGCAGCGGCGAGAACTCGCGCACCATGCCGAGCGCCACGCCATCCACCACGAAGATGTTGGCGCCGTACTGTTCGGCCTGCAGGCCCAGCAGATAGGCCACGATGACCCCGATCAGGAAGACCACCAGCGTGATCACCGGCAGGGCGGTGACGCCGGTCTGCATCAACTGCGCCGCGAACTCGCGATGGCGGAAGCGGCGCGGCGCCCTGAACAGGCGGGCGGTCTCCACCAGCACCAGGCCGAGCATGCCGAGGTGGCCTCGCAGAAGATGCGACAGGTTCTCCGTTGCCATGCCCAGGCGCGCCAGCGCTCCGGGGCGGGCCGCCGGCGCTGTGCGCTCCAGCTCGGGCACGCGATCGCGCACCAGCGCGATCACCCGTCCGTGCCGGCGGTCGGCGCCGGTGAGATCCAGACGGGCCGGGTCCAGGCCGGCATCACGCAGCCAGGTGAGCAGCAGCAGCGCGCCCGCCGTGTCAACGGACGACAGCCTCGAGGTGTCCAGCGTCACCGGGGCCGTGCCGCCCTGCAGCGGCGCGAGATCCAGTGTCGCCAGATCGACCTCCAGCCGCGTGAGCCGGTCCAGCCGCCAGTGTCCGGCCAGGCGCAGGCGGGCCGGCCCCGGGTCGCCGGTGTCCAGGCGGCACTGGACGCGCCGACGGGGCTTGGCTCGGTCTTCGGGCGGGGCGGGCATGGCGGCAGTCTATCGAACTCCGCCGCCCGCGCTGCGGCCGTGTCGTGAGCTGCGTGAACCCGGCGCCGAACACCCTCCGGTCCGCGGGCAGGACGGACGGGCTCGAAGGTCGGACGGGCGCGGTTGCCCGACGGGTCAGGCCAGGAAGCCCAGCTGACCCGCCAGGAATTCCGTGGCCGCTTCCTCCGGAATCAAATGCCCGCAGGGCAACGGGTGGCCGCGCACGTGGCCGCTTCGCGGTATCGGATGAGTGCTGACAGGCCCTAAGCCACGCGCCGTCCGTCGGCATCCAGTATGGTCGTACCGTCCTCTTTCGCGAACGGACCTGCGGGCCACTGGTCGAGCAGGTCGAGCACGTGCTCGCACGGCCGGCAGAGCTTCACACCCTTTGCTGTGCATACGATGGGCCGGTTCACGAGAATCGAGTGCTCGAGCATGGCGTTCAGGATCTGCTCGTCGGTGGCCGAGGGGTCCAGCAGCCCGAGTTCCCCGGCCGGCGACTTCGTCTCGCGCAGCGCGGTTCTCGGGGTGAGTCCGGCCGCCGCGAAGAGCGCCAGCAGTTGCGGACGGGTCCAGCCTTCCTTCAGGTATTCGATGACCACCGGCTCGTAGCCGGCCGCCTCGACGATTCGCACGACGTTGCGGGACGTGCCGCAGTCGGGGTTGTGGTGAATGACGATCATAGCTCAAGCTCCGGGAAAGCGGGCACGGGTACGGTTGGCGAAGGCCACCAGCGAAAGCATGACCGGCACTTCGACCAGCACGCCGACCAC
>JAUIAI010000139.1 GCA_030425615.1 Gammaproteobacteria bacterium | reverse complement strand
TGCCTTCTCCTCACTCTGTTCGTGTCGCCGAGAGTAGCAGGCGCGCACCCGAAGCACCGGTCCTACAATGGGCCGTCCGTCGCGCGTACGGGCGAGCCGGACCGCCTGGTCAGCGCGCGCACGGTTCCCCCCGCGGAGTCCCGGAGGAGCAGCCATGAATGCAAGAGACGACACCCACAACCCCGTGACCGACGGCACTGGCGACGACTGGCCGGTGCCCGACGCCCACGGACGAAACTTCTGGACCCTGGATGCCGCCTTCGAACGGTTGCTGCCGCTCTATTGCGACGAGGCCGTGCGCGGCCGGCTGCAGCCACGCCTGGAACGGCTGGGCGGGCTCGTGGGCGGCCAGCTTCACGACTGGTCGCAGACCGCCGATCGCTATCCGCCGGTGCTGCACCATCGCAACCGTCGCGGCCAGGACGAGCAGCACATCGAGTATCACCCGGCCTATCGGGAGATGTCGCGGCTCGCGTTCGGCGAGTTCGGGATCGCCGCGCTGAGCCATCGTGCCGGGGTCTTCGGCGCCGACGCCCCGCTGCCGCCGATCGCCAAGGTGGCGCTCACCTACCTGTTCGCGCAGGGCGAATTCGGATTGCTCTGCCCGGTCAGCATGACCGACAGCCTGACCCGCACCCTGCGCAAATTCGGCGATCCGGAACTGGTGCGGCGATTCCTGCCCCGTCTCGCGAGTCAGGATCTGGACACACTCTATCAGGGGGCCATGTTCATGACCGAGCAGGGCGCCGGCTCGGACGTCGCCGCCACGGCCAGCACGGCCGAGCCGCTGGCCGACGGCGGCTGGGCGCTGACCGGCGACAAGTGGTTCTGCTCGAACCCGGACGCGGACCTGGCCTTCGTACTTGCCCGCGCGGACGCCTCGAAGCCCGGTTTCGCCGGTGTGGGGCTGTTCCTGCTGCCCAGGCGGCTCGAGGACGGCAGTCACAATCGCTACCGGATCGTGCGCCTCAAGGAGAAGCTTGGCACGCGCTGCATGGCCAGCGGCGAGATCGTGCTCGAGGGCGCACGTGCGTGGCTGGTCGGCGAGATCGGGGAAGGCTTCAGACAGATGGCGGACATGGTCAACAACTCCCGCCTGTCCAATGCCGTTCGCTCGGCCGGCATGATGCGCCGGGCCACGAGCGAGGCATTGCACGTGGCCCGTTCGCGCAAGGCCTTCGGAAAGCGGCTCATCGAACTGCCGCTGATGCAGCGTCAACTCGTCAAGATGCTCGTGCGAACCGAACAGGCGCGCACCATGGTGTTCCAGACCGCCGAGGCCCTGCGGCGCGCGGACGCGGGTGAGCCTGGGGCCTATGCACTCCTGCGCATCATGACCCCGCTCATCAAGTTCCGCGCGTGCCGCGACGCCCGCCAGGTCGTCGGCGACGCCATGGAGGTTCGCGGCGGCTGCGGCTACATCGAGGATTTTCCGGAGGCGAAGCTGCTGCGCGATGCACACCTGGGCAGCATCTGGGAGGGCACGAGCAACATCGTCGCGCTCGACGTCATGCGCGCGGTTCGCCGTGAAGGCAGCCTGCCGGTGTTGCGCGAGCACGTCCTGGCCTGCGCCGGGGAGGCCGGGCACGAAGGGGTGCTGCCGCTGTGGCAGCGCGCCGAGACGCTGGTCGAGACCGCGCTGGAAGATCCGGCGCTGACACGCAGTGCGGCGAGTGCGCTGTACCACCTGAGCGCCAGCGCATTCATGGCCTGGGAGGCCGCGCGCACCGGCGACCCCACTCGCCGGTTGCTGGCCGACGCGGTTCTCGATCATCGCGTGCGAACGCGCGACCCCCTGGCCCCCGAGGCCGCCCACCAGACGGACTGGCCGTCGCTGCTCGCCGCGGCGTGAACCCGGCGATCGGATGAGTGTTGACAGGCCCTAGTCGCGCCCGCGCGAGCCGCCGGCCGCGGCATGGCCACGGGTCGGACTCCGGCCACGGGTCGGCCGGCCGCCCGCCGACGGCCGCGTGACGGCCTTCGCCGGTTCCGTGACCACCGGCACCTCCCGCCACTGCCCGGGGCGCAGACGCTCCAACGCCCAGGGTCCGACCCGCCATCGGATCAATCGCAACGTAGGGTGACCCACCGCCGCGGTCATGCGCCGGACCTGCCGGTTACGCCCCTCGGTGAGTGTGATGGACAACCAGCAGGTGGGGATGCTCGCCCGCCAGCGTATCGGTGGATCGCGCGGCCACAATCCGACCGGTTCGTCGATCCGCCCCACCCTGCACGGCGCGCACGGGCCGTCCCCGAGCACCACCCCCGCGGCCAGCGCAGCCAGTGCGGCATCCTCCGGTTCGCCCTCCACCTGAGCGAGATAGGTCTTGGCCATCTTGAAACCCGGCTCGGCAATGCGACGTTGCAGGCTTCCGTCGTTGGTGAGGACGAGCAGCCCCTCGCTGTCGCGGTCCAGACGGCCCGCGGGATAGACGTCGGGGATATCGATGAAGTCGGCCAGACAGAGCCGGTCGCCGTCCCGACTGAACTGACAAAGAACGTCGAACGGCTTGTTCAGCAGGATGAGACGGGCCGGTCCACGGGCCCGGCGCGGGCCTCTCGTACTGCGCGGCGGATGGGGCATGAAGGGCTCGGGGATCTTGAAGTGCGGACATCCCACTATACGCAGGATCTGCGGCCGGTCGCGAGCATCTCGATGATCGCTGGCCGTCGGGATGTCCCGATGACGCGCCGGGGTAATGGGCGGCGCATCCGGCATCATGCGCGCCCATGACGGACATCGACGAACTGGTCGTGCGCCGGCCCGAGGGGCTGTACTGCGCAGCCGGCGACTTCTTCATCGACCCCTGGCGCCCGGTGGACCGGGCCGTGATCACGCATGCGCACGCCGACCATGCGCGCGGCGGCCATGCTCACTATCTGGCCAGCGCCGAATCGCATGCCGTGCTGCTGGAAAGGCTCGGTGACGTCAGCCTGCAAACCCTGCGGTGGCACGAGCGGCTGCGGATCGGCGAGGTGGAACTGAGCCTGCATCCCGCCGGACACGTGCTCGGAGCCGCGCAGATCCGGATCGGGCATCCACGGCTTGGAACCTGGGTGATCTCGGGAGACTACCGCCTCGAGGCAGACGCGAGTTGTACACCGTTCGAGCCGGTTCGCTGCGACGTCTTCGTCACCGAATCGACGTTCGGGCTGCCCGTCTACCGCTGGCCGGACGCCTCGGCCGAGATCGAACGTCTGCGACACTGGTGGGCGCAGAATGCGCTGGCCGGCCACCCGTCGAGGCTTCATGCCTACTCACTGGGCAAGGCACAGCGGATCCTGGCCGCGCTCGGCCCACCCTCGGGATGGCCGGGACCCGTGGTCTGTCACCCCGCGGTCGAAAGGCTGAACACGGCGTATCGGGCCACCGGGGTGGCGCTGCCGGAAACGGCCGCGGCCGCCGCCCTGAGCCCCGCCGACCGGCGCCAGGCGCTGCTGATCGTGCCGCCGAGCGCCGCCGAGGGGCCGGTCTCGCGCGGCTTTCGCAGCGCCCGCGACGCGGTGGCTTCCGGGTGGATGCGCATTCGCGGTATGCGCCGGCGGCGTGGCGTCGACCGCGGATTCATCATCTCTGACCACGCTGACTGGCCGGGGCTGCAGACCGCGATCCGCGCCAGCGGCGCCTCGCGCGTCATTGTCACGCACGGCTACGAGGCCGTGATGATCCGGTGGCTGAGCGAACAGGGCCTGCAGGCGGGGCGATTCGAGACGTCGTTCGGCGAGGCCGAGGCTGCGGGTGCGGACTCGTGAAACGCTTCGCCACCCTTTACGACGCATTGGACGGCACCACGTCGACCAACGCGCGTGTGCAGGCCATGGCAGCCTACTTCGGCCAGGCCCCCGCGGAAGACGCCGCCTGGGCCGTCTTCTTCCTGGCCGGCGGACGGCTGGGCCGGCTCGTGCCGACGGCCGAACTGCGTACGCTGGCCGCCCGCATGGCCGGACTGCCCGACTGGTTGTTCGACGCCAGCTACCAAACGGTGGGCGATCTGGCCGAGACCATCGCCTGGATCCTGCCCGACGCCGAAGCGGGCGAGGATCTGCCGCTGTCCGCGTGGGTGCGTGAACGTCTGCAGCCCCTCCGCGCCCTGGAGCCCGCCGCACGCGCTCCACTCGTGGCCGCATGGTGGCAGGCGCTGGACGGACATCAACGCTTCATTCTCAACAAGCTGCTCACCGGCGGGCTGCGGGTCGGCGTCTCCCGCCAGCTGGTGATCCGGGCGCTGGCCCAGGCCTTCGACCGCGACCCGCGCGTGCTGGCGTCGCGGATGATCGGCTACACCGACATCGGGTCGGCGGACGGACCGGACAGCGCGCGTTTTCAGGCTCTGGTCGCGCCCGAGCAGGCGAACGAGCACGGTCGCTCGGGGATGCCTTACCCCTTCTTTCTCGCCCATTCGATGACAGGCTCGTCCGACGAGCTCGGACCATGCTCCGATTGGCAGGTGGAATGGAAATGGGACGGAATCCGCGCCCAGCTCGTCCGCCGTCGGGGCGCGGGCTGGCTATGGTCGCGCGGCGAGGAACTGATCACGGATCGCTTTCCCGAGCTGAAGGAACCCGCCGGCCGGCTGCCGGACGGCTCCGTGCTCGACGGCGAGCTGCTCTGCTGGGACGACGACGCCGACCGGCCGCTGCCCTTCTCCCGTCTGCAGACACGGATCACGCGCAAACGCACGAGCGCCCGGCTGCTCGCCGAATCGCCCGTCGTGCTGCTCGCCTACGACCTGCTCGAGGCGGACGGCGAAGATCTGCGAACGCAATCGCTGGCCTCGCGTCGCGCGCGCCTGGAGGCGCTCCTGGACTCCGGCCGGGCGTCGCGGATCCGGCTCGCGCCGGTGCTGGCGGGTCCCGACTGGCCCGCCGTGCTCGCCCTGCACCGAACTGCCGGCGGCCTCGGCGTCGAAGGCCTGATGCTCAAGCGCAGAGCCAGCGGCTACGGTGTCGGCCGCGTTCGCACCGACCCCAGGGGTGACTGGCTCAAGTTCAAGATCGAACCGATGAGCGTCGACGCGGTGTTGCTCTACGCGCAGGCCGGCCACGGCCGGCGCGCCGGGCTGTACACGGACTACACGTTCGGCGTCTGGTCCGGCCCGCCGCAGGATCCCGAGCGCCGGCTCGTGCCGTTCGCAAAGGCCTATTCGGGTCTCAGCGACGAGGAGATCAGGGCCGTGGACCGCATCGTGCGCAGCCACGTTCGCGAACGCTTCGGCCCGGTCCGGCAGGTCGAGCCCGTGCTGGTGTTCGAGATCGGGTTCGAGGGCATCGCCCGCTCGGGACGCCACAAGTCCGGCATCGCCGTGCGTTTCCCGCGCATGCTGCGCTGGCGACGGGACAAGCCGGTCGGCGAGGCGGACACGCTCGCCGCTCTCGAACGCCTGCTTCCGGAAGGCGCATGAAGGAGCTCCACGAGCCGGAGGATCGGCCAGTGTCCACGCCAAAGAGCGGATCCACAGGGACGGCAGGCCTCACGAGCGCCGTGGTTCGGGCGCGCCTGGCCTCGCACTTCGCGGACAACGGCTGGCGTCCGTTCCGCTTCCAGCAGCGGGTCTGGAACGCGATGCAATCCGGTCGCAGCGGACTCCTGCATGCGAGTACGGGTGCCGGCAAGACCCTGGCCGTCTGGGGCGGCGCACTGCTGCGTGCGGCGGGGCCGGCAGGCCCCGGGTCCATGCAGGTGCTCTGGATCACCCCCATGCGAGCCCTCGCGGCCGACACCGTGGCCACGATCCTCGAGGTTGGCGCGGCGGTCGATTCCCGCTTCAGCGCGGGTCTGCGAACCGGCGACACACCGCCGGCCGAACGCCGGCGTCAGGACCGTTCACCGCCCTTCGCGCTCGTCACCACGCCGGAGTCGCTGTCGCTGATGCTCTCGCAGCCGGCCGCGCAGCCCCGGCTGGCCCGGGTGCAGACGATCGTCATCGACGAATGGCACGAACTCATCGGCAACAAACGCGGGGTTCAGGTGCAACTCGCGCTGGCTCGTCTGCGTCGTCTGAACCCGGGTCTCGTCGTCTGGGGAGTCTCCGCCACGCTCGGCAACCTCGGCGAGGCGGCCGAAGCGCTCGGCGCCGCTGATCCGCTGCTGGTCGGGGCCCGGCTGGGCAAACGGCACGACGTCCACACGCTCCTGCCGGACACCACGGAGCGTTTCCCATGGGGCGGACACCTCGGAATCCGGATGCTCGATCCCGTCGTCGCCGATCTCGACGCTCACGGAAGCAGTCTGGTGTTCTGCAACACGCGCTCGCAGGCCGAGCGCTGGTACCAGGCCCTGCTGGAGCGCCGACCGGACTGGGCCGGCACGATTGCGCTGCATCACGGGTCCCTCGATCTCTCCGTTCGGCGCTGGGTCGAACAGGGGCTTCGCGATGGCACGCTGCGCTGCGTGGTGTGCACCTCCAGCCTCGATCTCGGGGTGGATTTCTCACCCGTGGAGCGAGTCCTTCAGATCGGCAGTCCCAAGGGAGTCGCGCGGCTCCTGCAGCGTGCGGGCCGCTCCGGGCACGGCCCGGGTCGGGTCTCCCGGGTGGGCATCGTGCCCACCCACGCCCTGGAGATGCTGGAGGCCGTCGCCGCACGCCGAGCCGTGGCCGCCGGGCGCATCGAACGCCGCGAGATTCCGGACCACCCGATGGACGTGCTGACGCAGCATCTGGTCACCGTCGGCCTGGGCACCGGCTTCGAACCGGACGCGCTCTTCGAGGAAGTCCGCACCGCGCACAGCTACCGCGGACTCGATCGCGCCGCGTTCGACTGGGCGCTGGACTTCGTCTGCCGCGGCGGCGCGAGCCTGACCGCGTATCCGGACTACCGCCGGGTCGAGCAGGCGGCGGACGGTAGCTATCACGTTCCGGATGCCCGTATCGCGCGGCGCCACCGACAATCCATA
>JAUIAI010000138.1 GCA_030425615.1 Gammaproteobacteria bacterium | reverse complement strand
TCACATGGTGGACGTCGCCGACAAGACGGTCACCCGGAGGGTGGCCGTCGCCCGCGGCGCGATCCGCATGCTGCCGGCGACGCTCGAAGCGATCCTGGCCGGCACGTCCAGGAAGGGCGACGTCATCGGCGTCGCACGCATCGCCGCGATCCAGGCGGCCAAGCGCACCTCGGATCTGATCCCGCTCTGTCACCCGCTGGCGCTCACCCGCGTCGCCGTGGACTTCACGCCCGAGCCCGCCGACAACCGGGTGATCTGCGAGGCCGCCGTCGAGTGCGAGGGCAAGACGGGCGTGGAGATGGAGGCACTGACCGCAGCATCCGTGGGTCTGCTCACCATCTACGACATGTGCAAGGCCATCGATCGCGGCATGATCATCGAACACGTCCGACTCGCGCTCAAGGACGGCGGCAAGTCCGGCCGGTTCGAGGCCGATGCAGGCTGACGGCCGGGTCGACGCCGGCCGACGCCGGATCCTCACCGCCGCGAGCGGCGCATCCCTGGCCACGGCGCTCGGCGGCTGCGGTCTGTTCAAGTCACACCGCACGGGCGGTTCCGCCACCGACGGAGCAGCCGGCTCGCGCCGCCAGGTCGTTCCCTTCTCGGCGAGCAATCCCGACGGCGGGCTGCCGGTGGGGTGGGAACTGTCGGGCTTCTGGCGCAGTCGCAAACGAACACGATTCCAGACGGTGTCCGAGCAGGACATCACCATCCTCGAGGCCGAGGCGGAACAGTCGGCGTCGGGCCTGTTCTGCGGAGTCCATATCGATGCCGAGCGGGCCAATCGGCTCCGCTGGCGCTGGCGGACACGGTCACTGATGCCGGCCGCCAACGTCAGCTTCCCGAAGCAGGACGACTCGGTCACCCGGCTGATCGTCTCGTTCGACGGCGACGCGGCCACCCTCGGGTTCAAGGACATGCTGTTCCGCGAGCAGGCGCTGCTGTTCGCCGGCATCGATCTCCCGCACAGCATGCTGATCTACGTCTGGGATCCGTCGCTGCCCGTGGGCAGCGTGCACGGCATCGGCGAGACTTCGCGCATCCGCTACCTGGTGGTCGAGTCCGGCAGCGGCCACGTGGGTGACTGGGTCAGTTACGACCGCGACCTGAAGGCGGATTTCCTCACCGCCTTCGGCGAGGCGCACGGCAACGTCCTGAACGTCGGCGTGAGCACAGACTCCAACGATACCGGCGCCTACGCGCTGAGCTACTTCGGCGACATCCGCATCGACCCGGCCTGACGGGTCGAAAGCACGTTCGGCCGGCGCGATCCCTGCGGGCCGGTTCTCCGCGCGATAGACCCCCGCATTCCGTCAGAGTTCCAGCCGACGCAGCCGCAGGGCGTTCGAAATCACGGATACCGAAGACAGCGACATTGCGGCCGCCGCGATCATCGGCGAAAGCAGCAGCCCGAACACCGGGTAGAGCACGCCAGCGGCCACGGGAACTCCCGCAGCGTTGTAGAAGAAGGCGAAGAAAAGGTTCTGGCGGATGTTTGCAAGCGTTGCCCTGGCGAGCTTGCGCGCACGCACGATCCCGGAGAGATCCCCGCCCAGCAAGGTGAGACCGGCGCTCTCGACCGCCACGTCCGCGCCCGTGCCCATGGCGATGCCCACGTCCGCCGCCGCGAGCGCCGGCGCATCGTTGACGCCGTCGCCCGCCATGGCCACCCGCGCGCCGGCCGCCCGAAGCTCGTCCACCAACGCTTTCTTGTCCGCGGGAAGTACGCCCGCCCGAACCTCGGCGATTCCGAGCTTTGCAGCGACCGCGCGCGCCGTGCGTTCAGAATCGCCCGTGGCCATGATCACGCGCAGCCCCTGCGCGTGCAGCGCGGCGATCGCCGCCGCGGTGGTGTCCTTGATCGGATCGGCGACGGCGACCAACCCGGCCAGACGACCGTCGATGGCGACGAACATCGCCGTCTTGCCTTCGTCGCGCAGACCGTCCGCGCGCGCCTCGGCCGCCTCGATCCCCACACCGAAGGCACTCATCAGGGCAGCGTTGCCGAGCGCCACGCGCCGCTCCCCGACCTGCCCGGTCACGCCCTTGCCGGTCACCGCCTCGAACGCCGCGGACGCAGGCAGGCGCGCGCCACGCTCGCGGGCGCCCTCCACGATCGCTTCGGCGAGCGGGTGCTCCGAACCGCGTTCGAGCGCGGCGGCGTGCTCGAGAACCTCGCGCTCCGAAAACGGCGGCAGCGCGACGACATCGGTCAGCCGGGGCGCCCCCCGGGTCAGCGTGCCGGTCTTGTCGACGATCAGCGTATCCACGCCCGCCATGCGCTCGAGCGCTTCGGCGTCCTTGACGAGTACGCCCGCCTGGGCGCCACGACCGGCTGCGGTGGTGATCGAGATCGGCGTGGCCAGGCCGAGCGCGCACGGGCAGGCAATGATCAGCACCGAGACCGCCGCCGCGATCGCGAAGGCGAAGGCGGGATCGGGACCGAAGACGATCCAGGCCACGAATGCGACGAGCGCCACGCCGACGACCGTGGGCACGAAGATCTCGGAGACGCGGTCGGCGAGCCCCTGAATGGGAGCCCTCGAACGCCGCGCGCCGGCAACCATGTCGACGATCTGTGCGAGCACGGTGTCGGCGCCGACCTGGGTCGCCCGCACGGACAGCGTGCCATTCTTGTTGAGCGTTCCGCCCGTCACCCGGTCACCCGCCGTCTTCTCGACCGGCAATGCTTCGCCGGTGATCATGCTTTCGTCCACGGAGGAGCGGCCGTCCACGACCTCCCCGTCCACGGGCAGGTTGTCGCCGGGCCTGACCCTGAGCAGATCGCCCTCGACCACGTTCTCCAGCGGCGCGTCGTACTCGGTGCCGTCCGGCAGGATCCGCCGGGCGGTCTTCGGCGCGAGATCCATCAGCGCGCGGATCGCGTCGCCGGTGCGTTCCCGCGCCCGCAGTTCGAGCACCTGTCCGACGAAGATCAACGCCACGATCACCACAGCGGCCTCGAAGTACGTTCCGACCACGCCCCCGACACGGTACTGCTCGGGAAAGACTCCCGGCAGGAAGGTCGCGGCGAGCGAATAGACGTAGGCGGCGCCGACCCCGAGCGATATCAGCGTCCACATATTCGGCGAGCGGTTGCGCAGCGAATCCAGCCCGCGCCGGAAGAACGGCTGCGCAGCCCAGAGCACGATGGGCGTGGCCAGCGCGAATTCGAGCAGGACCGCCAAGCGGTGGCCGAGCCAGTCGCGCACCGGCACGCCGACCATGTCGCCCATGGTCAGGATCATCAGCGGAATCGCGGCAGCGACGCTGATCCACAGACGGCGGGTGAAGTCCGTCAGTTCCTCGCTCGGCGCATCGGACGGCAGCAGGGGTTCCAGGGCCATCCCGCACAACGGGCAGGCGCCGGGCTCGTCCCGCACGATCTCGGGATGCATGGGGCACGTCCAGCGGGTTCCCGGTGCCGCGCGCCGGTCGGCACGCGACGCGGCACCCGACGCGTAGAACCACGGATCGAGATCGAACCTGGACTGACAGGCCTCCGAACAGAAATGGAAGTCCTGCCCCTGGAACGCGCTCGTTCGCGCCGAAGGCCCGGTGGCAACGGTCATGCCGCAGACCGGATCCATCGCTTTCGACTCGTCGGAGCGCGCCGCCGCCTGCGCGCTTCCGTGGTTGTGGGCGTGGGCGTGGGCGTGGGCGTGGTCGTGGGCGTGGCCGTGGGCGTGGTCACATTGGTCATGGCCGTGGCCATGGTGATCGTGTCCTGGGTGCGTAGCAGACGACTTCATCGCGGGCTCCTGCCATTGGATACATGCAGTCTGGTGATTCCAGTGACTGGAAGGTCAAGTGCGAATCGCGCGGTCCGGGGGGCCTTGACATTCCAGTCGGTGGAGGCTTTAAACAGACACCGTGGTGACCAACACCGGCCCGGAGGGAGAAGACATGAACCAGATCCGACGAATGACCATGAAAGGTAAGTTGCTACCCGTCGCCTTGACCGGCCTGCTGGCGCCCATCACGGCGCTCGCGGACGCGGCGGACGGGAACTACTATGGCCATCATGCGATGATGGGCTGGGGCGGCGGATGGTTGTTCGGCCCACTCATGCTGCTGCTGTTCTTCGGGCTTCTGGTCGCGGCGGTCGTCGTGATCGCCCGACTGCTCGGAATCGAGGGCTGGCGCCCGGCGCACCCTTCTCACGACCGCGCACTGACGATCCTGCGGGAACGGTTCGCCCGGGGTGAGTTGTCGCCGCAGGAATTCGAAGCAGCGAAGAAGTCACTCGAATAGTCGTCCGCCATCGCTCGCTGGAGGATCACGCAATGAAGATCAGTGACGTGGCCGGCGTCACGGGATTGCCGGCCAAGACGATCCGATACTACGAAGACATCGGCCTGGTACAGCCGGCACGGAGCATGAACGGGTATCGGGAGTTCACCGATACCGATTCGCACAAGCTCGCGTTTCTGGCCCGGGCCCGCGCGCTGGGGTTCACGATCGAAGAGTGCCGGACACTGCTCTCACTCTACGGAGACCGAACGCGCGGCAGCGCCGAGGTCAAGCAGGTCGCCCTGGAGCACCTCGAGCACATCGAGCGCAAGATCCTGGAACTGCAGGCGATGCGCGCGACGCTCGAGGATCTCGTGGCGCGCTGCCACGGTGACGATCGACCGGAATGCCCCATCCTGGACGAACTCGCCGGACAGGACCCCACAGGCTGACGGCGACGAGCTCGGGCGCGGCTGCCGCCCCGCACGGCGGTGGCAGGTGACCGCCCGCGCGAAGCTGGTAAGGTTGCGCCCGTTCTCGCAACCCGCCCGGACTTCGCTCAATGACCATCGAGACCCCGTTCGCCCAGGCCACCGCCACGGTGCAGCCCGACTGGATCGACTACAACGGCCACATGAACGTAGGCTACTACCATGTGGTGTTCGATATCGCCGCCGAACCGTTCTTCCGATGGCTGGGCCTGAGCGAGGAGTACCGTGAGCGCAACGACGCGACCACGTTCGCGCTCGAGTCGCATCTGCACTTCCTGCGCGAGGTGAAGGCGGGCGACCCGCTGCGCTTCGAGGCCCGGCTGCTCGACTTCGACCACAAACGGATCCACTTCTACCAGGAGATGTTCCACGGCACCGAGGGCTACCTGGCGGCCAGTTACGAGTCCGTCTCCGTACACGTGGATTTCTCGGCCCGGCGCACCTCGCCGATGGCAGACGAGCTCCGGGGCCGCCTGAGCGAGATCAAGTCCGCGCATGCCGCGCTCGAGCGTCCGTGGATGGTCGGCCACGTGATGTCAGCGCATCCGCCGAAGCGCTGACAGTAGGCTCCCCGATCACCGCGCATCCGCGGAAACCGTGAGCATTGGCTGCCGGCGCCGAGGCTGGCGGCAGGGTCGTTTCTCCTACGGGAGAGGCCCCGGCCCGGTCAGCGGAACAGCACGGTCGCCAGGCCGAGGAAGATCAGGAAGCCCAGGCTGTCGGTGCTGAAGGTCAGCAGCACCGGAGATCCCATGGCCGGATCGCGGCCGATGCGCTGCAGCATCATGGGTACCCCCAGCGCGACCATCGCGGCCAGTAGCAGGTTCAGCATCATCGCCAGGGTCATCGTGAGCCCGAGCTTCATCGCATGCGGCGTATCGCTGTAGAGCCACCAGGCGAACAGCCCTGCGATCGATCCCCACAGCACACCGTTCATCAGGGCCACGGTGAGTTCCTTGCCGAGCAGCCGGCGCATGTTGGCTGGTGTGAGCTGCCCGAGCGCCAGTGACCGGATCACGAGCGTCATCGTCTGGTTGCCCGAGTTGCCCGCGATTCCGGCGACGATCGGCAGCAGGGCTGCCAGCGCCACCACCCGCTCTATCGTGCCCTCGAACAGCCCGATGACGCGGCTGGCGAAGAACGCCGTGCAGAGGTTGAGCGCGAGCCAGAGCCAGCGGTTGCGGGCCGAGTGCCAGACGCTGGCGAACAGATCCTCCTCCTCGATCAGGCCGGCCTTGTTGAGCATGCCGGTATCGCCTTCTTCGCGGATGATGTCCAGCACCTCGGTGACCACCAGCCGGCCGAGCAGCCGGCCGCCGGCATCCAGGACGGGCGCCGACAACAGGTCGTAGCGTTCGAACGCCTGCGCGGCCTCGTAGATGTCGTCCGGTGCGTCGAAGCTGAGGCCGTCGCGCATCATCACGTTCTGCACCAGGTCTTCCGGCTCGCACACGAGCAGCTTCTCGATCGGCAGCACACCCAGCAGACGGTTGTCGCGATCGACGACGAAGACCGAATCGGTCTGCGGCGGCAGCCGCTCGAACCGACGCAGGTAGCGGAACACGGTCTCGACCGTGACATCCTCGCGAACGGTCACCGTGTCGAAGTCGAGATGGGCCCCGACCGTGTCTTCGTGCGCGCTGAGGGCCTCGCGCAACTGTGCACGTTCGCGCTCGGTCAGGCGTTCCTGCACCGCCTCGATGACGCCCTCGGGAAGGTCCTCCGCGATCTCGACGAGGGCGTCCGCCTCGAGGGAGCTGGCGACCTCGACGAGCCGGTCGCGGGGCATCGATCCGATCAGCGACTCGCGAACCGCATCGCCGAGCTCGAGCAGGACGTCGCCGGCACGGCGCCCCACCAGAGACCACACCTGCTCGCGTTCGGCAGGCGGGAGCGCTTCGAGGATGTAGGCGACGTCGGCGGGGTGCAGCCGTTGCAGCGTCATCCGCAGATGGGCGAGCAACTGCGCCTCGTTGACCCTGTCCACGATCGGCTGCCGATCGGCGTCGCCGGGCGGGCGGGCCATCTCCCGGATCAGTTCCAGCCGCTGCAGCCACTGCTCGACCTCGGCCAGCGCCAGCACGGCCGCTTCGTGATCGGCCGGCACCGCACTCTCTTCCGACTCGACGGAATCGGGCCCGCCGGCCGCGGCGTCGGCCGGGCGCAGCGCGTCGTCGTCTTCCCGGCCGGTCCGGTC
>JAUIAI010000137.1 GCA_030425615.1 Gammaproteobacteria bacterium | reverse complement strand
TGACAACTGGTTCGAGCGCAACGACGTCGCGCTGATCGAAGAAGACTGATGCCGCCGCTCGGCATGGCATCGAGTGCAGCTAAGGCTGATACGGGGCTCGAGATGGATATGAAAGAAATAGCCGACTGGCAGGACGCCAGTGCGATCGAGTGGGCCATGCGCGTCATCGCCGTGGACGAAGTGGAGCAGATCAGCCACAGCGGCTGGGCGGCAACCTATCGCTTGTCGGGTCCGGACGGCGTCGGATACCTGAAAACCGTGCCGTACAACCAGAGATCCCAGCTCGCGCGTTTCCAAGCGATTGCGAATCGTCTGGGAGATCGGGTTCCGAGGGTCCTCGCGATCGAACCACTTAGCGGATGGATCCTCACAGCCGACCACGGAGGGCGGGATCTGGACAGCTCCGATGAGGATGATTCGGAGATGCTGATCGTCTTGCGCGAATTCGCCGGGATTCAGGCGCAGGTGGCGGATTCGCTGGATTTCCTGTCCGGCTTCGATGCGGTCGATACGGCTCGAACGATCAGCGATTTGCTGGCGTTCCTGGATGCGGCCCGTGATGCTTCGGACGATTCGCAGGTCGACGTCGGAGTCGCGTATTTCGTTGGCGAAGCGGATGCGCGGCGCTACTCCCGTCTTCTGGGCGCAAGGTCGGGCTTGCTCGAGAATCTGGTGCGGGAGTCGTCCGCGCTTCCGGTTACGCTGGCACACGGCGACCTGCAACGATGGAACGCTTCCCTTCGCTCGGATGGGCGCGCCGTGTTCATGGACTGGGACGAGGTCTCCGTCGGGCCGGCGGGAATGTGCCTGCATGGGGTACTCGGTGGATGTGCGACCGCCAATGTTCTCTTGGCCCGGATGGCCGACTCCCGCCCTCTGGGTGAGGCGCCGGTCGCGCGGCGTCTGGAAGCGTATCTGACTGCGCTCGTCGAGAGTGGCTACGCGCCACGTGACGTCCTCTTGCGCGCGCTGGGCGGAGCGATGTGCGTCGGGCAAGCGCGATTCATTGCCAGCTTCGGTCGGTATCCGGGTGGAGGGCAGCGTGAAGCCTCGGCGAGAACCCTGCGCAATCGGCTCAGCGACCTGCTGGACCTCGCGGACTGGCTCGCCAGTCGTCATACCGATGATGCATTGCGCTATGCCGATGACTATGAAGACGGACAGGAGTGGGTGCGTGCGAGGAATTTAATTCAGGATCAGTTGGCGCGTGATTCGCAGGACTCGGCGCTGTTGGAGCGCTACGGTAGGCTGTCGGTCTTGATCGGGGACATCGCTGCGGCCGAGGAAGCCTATCGGGATCTCGCGTCAACGTCGCCGGCTGACCCGGCCGCCAGGGTTGCGTTGGCACGGTTGGCGCTGGGTCGCGCAGACGTTGCAGAGGCTTCCTTCGAGGTGCGCAAGGCGCTCGAGATCGACGCGAGCTGTGATTCCGCACGGCAGATCCGGGCGAGAGTGGAGATGTTCAGTGCGCTCGAGCAAGCCGCGCGGTCGCCTGACGCGATACCCCGCATCGCGCTCTCTGAGTCAGAACGCGAGTCGGGCCATCTGGAGCCTGACAAGCAGGCCATGATCGCACGCATGTTCGGGGAATACGGGGTAGTCCAGATCGATGGTCTCTTTTCCGCCGAGCGCATCAAGCGCATGGAGAAGTCATTCCTGCGTCAATATTGCGACTACTTCGAGGATGTTGACTATTCGGATGCCTTGAAGGTGGGCGACAAGCGCTACATGCTGACCATGGCCCTGGACGACGATTTCGGAGCCGAGGATTTCGTCTCGTCGCCGTTGGTGATGCCGGTCATCAGGCAGTTGCTCGGCGACGAATGCATTCTCAGTGCGTATACAGCAGTTGTCTCCCAGCCTGGAAGCGACGATCAGCCACTGCACAAGGATCACTCGGCGCTCTTCGAGGAGATCGGTTGGCCGCTCGAGCATCCCGCTTTCGCGGCGCAGGTCATCGTGCCGCTGATCCCCTTGGATGCAGTGACGGGCGCAACCCGGGTCATCAAGGGGTCGCAGCGGGTGCCTCTTTACGAAACGGACTCGTTGCCGCATCAGGATCCCGTGGTTCCGCTCGGGTCCTGTCTGCTCATAGACTATGCGGTGTCTCACTACGGAATCGGTAACCGGTCCGAAAGGATCCGGCCGATTCTGAACCTCGTTTACTCGAGGCCCTGGTTCCGCGACTGCCGCAACTACCACAAGCAGCCACCGCTGCGCTTCTCGCCGGAGTACCTCGACGCAGCGCCCGAACAAGTGCGAAAGCTGGTGAACTGGTGGG
The DNA here is from genome assembly GCA_030425615.1 of Gammaproteobacteria bacterium. Taxonomy (GTDB): domain Bacteria; phylum Pseudomonadota; class Gammaproteobacteria; order Burkholderiales; family Burkholderiaceae_E; genus JAUIAI01. Next base: position 4,641 of record JAUIAI010000137.1, on the reverse strand, counting down.
TTCTGGAGAAGTCTGCTGCGGTGCGCTGAGCGAGGTGAGTCGCAGAGTTCAGCAACCCCATTCGCCGACGAGGGTCCGGACCCGCTGTGCGAAATCGGCCTGGCGGAACTGCGCGAACACCTCCCAGCTACAGAAAGTTCGCGGATCACCGACCCGGTGCGGGAACAGCACCCCGTCCAGGTGATCGGCCTCGTGCTGGAAGGTCGCGGCCGAGTAGCCGCGGATCTCGCGCTCGAAGGGCGTTCCGTGCCGGTCGTAACCGGTGAGCCGGATCTCGAGATGCCGTTCGACGTCGCCGCGCAGATTCGGCACCGACAGACAGCCCTCGTTGTTCGTGAAGGTCTGGTCGGACAGGAAGGTGATCACCGGGTTGATCACCACCGTGAGCGGAATCGGCGGCTTGTACGGGTAACGGGGGTTGCTCGTGACCTCGGCCACGAACAGCCGGTAAGGGATGCCGATCTGGTTGGCGGCGATGCCGGCGCCGTTGCGATCGCGCATGGTGTCGATCAGGTCGGTGATCCAGCCCTGCACCTCGGGGCCGGTGATTCGCGCGGGGTCGACCGGTTCGGCCGGGGTCATGAGGGTGGGGTGGCCGATCTGCAGCACGTCTCTGACCGTCATTCGTCGTTCTCCGTGGGTTCGTCGGGGCTGAGCCCGAGGTAGGACTCGATCAGGGCGGTGTCCTGTCTTGCGGCCTCGCCCGAGCCCTGCCAGACGGCCTGCCCGGACTCCAGCACCACCACCGTGTCGGCCGCACGGACCGCGTGCTGGGTATTCTGCTCGACGAGCAGGATGGCCAGGCCCTGCGCGCGCAACGTGTTCATGGCCGCGTAGAACTCGCCCACCGCCTTGGGCATCAGACCGAGCGAGAGCTCGTCCACGAGCAGCAGGCGCGGCTCGGCCATCAGCGCTCGCCCGATGGCCACCATCTGCTGTTCGCCACCGGACAGCGACCCGGCGCGCTGGTTCAGTCGCTCGCCCACACGCGGGAACAGCTCGACGACGCGTCCCAGGTTCTCCCGCTGGCGGGCGGCCGGGCGGCTGTAGCCGCCGACCACCAGGTTGTCGCGTACGGTGAGATCGCCGAACAGGCGTCGGCCCTCGGGTACCCAGGCCAGCCCGCGCGCTACCCGCTCCATCGGGCTGAGCGCGGCCACCGCTTCTCCGCCGATTCGGATGGCGCCGCGGTGCACCCGGACATGTCCGGCGACGGCCATGAGCGTGGTGGTCTTACCGGCGCCGTTGGCGCCGACCAGCGCGGTGGTCTGGCCCGCGGCGACGGTCAGACCCAGGCCGTGAACGACTTCGAGTTCGCCGTGGCCGCAGTGCAGGTCCTCGATCTCGAGCATCGGCGCGGCCGCGCCCCCGGCGCCCGTGCCAACCCCTGGCGCCGACTGCGCGACATCGGCTGCACGCGTTCCGGCAGCCGGCACCGCTTGCTGCCCAACAGACCGCGCCGCCGGCTGCTCAGTGCCCGGCATCGATCACCTCCTCGCCGATGTAGGCGCGGATCACCGCATCGTCGCGAATCGTTTCCCCGGCAGGGCCGTCGGCCAGCACCCGGCCGGATTCGAGCACCACCAGGCGCGGACAGATGCGCACGACCTCGCGCAGGTTGTGTTCGACGAGCACGATGGTGAGGCCGTCGTCGTTGAGCGACCGGATCAGATCGGCGAGCCGGCGGGCTTCGACGCTGTTCAGCCCGGCCAGCGGCTCGTCCAGGAACAGGATGCGGGGCCCGAGCGCCATCGCGCGGGCGACCTCCAGGCGCTTGAAGACCCCCAGCGGGAGTTTGTCGGCGGTGTGATGCGCATACGCCCCGAGCCCGAGCCGCCCGAGCAGGTCCGCCGCGGCAGCATGCGCTTCGTCGCGGCGCCTGCGCGCCAGGCCGGCGAGCAGCCCGCCCACCCGGCGTCGTCCCCAGGCCAGGGCCACGTTGTCGAGCACGCTCAGCGCCCGCAGCGGCCGGACGATCTGATGAGTCAGGGCCAGCCCGGCCCGGACCCGTTCGTCGACGGAGGCGCGGCCGAGATCGCGACCGGCAAGCACCACCTTGCCGTCGTCGGGCGCCTGGATGCCGGCGATCACACGCAGGCAGGTGGTCTTGCCGGCCCCGTTCGGTCCGATCAGGCCGATCATCTCGCCGGCGTCGACGGCGAAACCGACGTCATCGAGCGCGCGCAGGCCGCCGAAGGACAGGCCGATGCCCTCGAGGCGCAGAATCGGTGTCGGGCCGCCGTCCGGCCCGTCGGCGGGTGGGCCCGCGGCGGCCCGTGCCGACGGCGGGAGGCCAGCCTGCCGCGCCGCGCCGTTCATGGCCGGGCTCCGGCCCGGGCGCCATCCTCGACGCCGGCGGCCGGCCGGGGTCGACGGGCCCGCCATTGCTGCACCATGCCGGCGAGCCCGCCGGGCGCGAAGCGCATCACCAGGAGCAGCAGCAGACCGTAGAGGGCGAGCTTGTAGTCGTTGATCGGCCGGAAAAGTTCGGGCAGCAGACTAAGCACGATGGCGGCCACCAGCACCCCCCAGGTGGAGCCCACGCCCCCGATCACGACCATCGACAGGATGGAGATCGACAACAGGAATCCGAAAGCGTCGGGCAGCACGAAGCGGGTGTAGTGCGCGTACAGGCCGCCCGCGAGCCCCGCGAGCAATGTGCCGAGCGCGAAGGCCAGCAGCTTGTGCCGCGTGACATCGATTCCCAGCAGGCGCACGACGTCTTCGTCGCTGGCGATGGCGCTGAACGTGAACCCCACCCAGCTGCGCGCGATCTGCAGGGACACGAGCAACGCCACGCCGACCAGTCCGAGCACGAGCAGGGCGAAGGCCGGGCCGGCGAACTCCGGCGCCGGAATACCGGAGATACCCATCTCGCCGCCGAGCCATTCGCGCTTGCGTACGAAGCCCACGAACACGAAACCCACGCCCATGGTGGCAATGGCGAGGAAATCCTCGCGCACGCGCAGGGCGACCAGCCCGACGGCGACCCCGATCAGGGCTGCCAGCAGGCCGGCCACCGGCACCGTGGCCAGAACGGGCCAGCCGAGCTTGGCCAGCAGGCCGGCCGTGTACGCGCCCACGCCGATGAAGGCCGCATGACCCAGGCTGACCTGGCCGCACATGCCGCTGATGATGTTCAGCCCGAGCGCGAACACGACGTTCAGGCCGACGATGACGACGAGATTGGCGACATAAGCGCTCATCGTGCCATTCCTGACAAACCCTGGGGACGCACCAGCAGGACTGCGATGAGTGCGATGAACGCGATCGAGTCCCGGTCCAGCACCTGACCGAACTTGACCGTGCCGATGGCCTCGACGACGCCGAGTGCGAGGCTGGCCACCAGGGTGCCACGCACGCTGCCCAGGCCGCCGAGCACGATGATGGCGAGCATCTTGTAGCTCGGCACGGCCCCCATGGTGGGTTCCACCAGATTGTTGAGCACGGCGACCATCCCGCCGGCGTACGCGGCCATGGCCGAGGCGATGAAGAAGCACACGTAGCGCGTGCGTCGCGCAGACACCCCGAACGACGCCGCCACGGTGGGGTCGGTGACGGTGGCGCGCCAGCCGATGCCGGTACGGGTGTACCGTGTGAAAAGGCCGAGCGCAGTCAGCAGCACGACGGCCGACACCAGCACGACGGCCTCCGCGCTACGCAGGCCAACCGGGCCCCATTGCAGGCGTTCCATGAGCAGCATCGTTTCGAACGATGCGCCGTAGGGACCGAAAACGAGCCGCAGGCCTTCCTCCATCAGGATGAACAGACCGATGGACGCAACCAGCGCGACATACGGGGGTTTGTCGAGCATGGGCTCGTAGACGAGCCGATAAATGATCATGCCGAGAACGCCGACCACGATGCAGGCTGCGGCAAGCGCCGGCCACAGGGAGCCGAACGGGCCGGCCCAGACCACCGTGAGGTAGGCGCCGATCGCATAGAGACCGGCATGCGCGACGTGCAGGACGCGCAGCAACCCGTAGATCAGGGTCAGGCCGACGGCGATCAACGCATACATGCTGCCGTTGATCAGGCCCTGCAGGACGAGATCGATGTAGATCATGAACGGGAGGGCGCGACGGCGCGCGGCCGGCGGGCCGCGTGCCGTCGTGGCCGCATCACTTCTCGGGCGGAGCCAGCAGTTCGGGGTCGTCGATCACCGAGTGACGGTGCCAGGCCTTGTCGCGCACGATCTGGTTCTGCACCGACTTGCGCACTTCTCCGAGCGCGTTGAAGCTGATGGTGCCCGTGGACACGGTCAGCTCGGTGGCCGCGATGGCGTCACGGATCTTCGCCGGGTCGTCGGCGCCGGCCGCGCGCAGCGCGGTCGCCGCCACCCAGATCGCAGTGTGGGTCGAGGCGGCCACCATATCCGCCGGCTGACCCGCCTTGCTCTCGTAGGCCGTGATGAAGTCGCGGGTGGCCGCGACGTCCGAGTCCCGGTCCAGCGAGGTGGTGATGATCACCCCCTCGGCCGCGGGGCCGGCGATCTCGATGAACTTCTGGCCGTCGTAACCCTCCTGGCCGATCACCTGCGCGTCGACGCCGGCCGCACGAAGCTGGCTGACGAACGGGCCTGCCGTAAAGAAGTAGCCCGAGGCATAGATCGCTTCCGGGGCATCCGCCTTGATGCTGGCG
>JAUIAI010000136.1 GCA_030425615.1 Gammaproteobacteria bacterium | reverse complement strand
TACGGGCTGAAGCTCACGCTGGGCGCCTGGCTGGACACGCGCCTGGACAACAACCGGCGCGAAATCGATGCGCTGGTGGCCGATGCCCGGCGCTATCGCAACGTCGAGCGGGTCATGGTCGGCAACGAGTCCGTGCTGCACGGCCTGCTGACGGTCGAGGCCCTGGGAGCCTATCTCGACGAGGTCCGACAGAAGGTGCCGGTGCCGGTCTCCACCGCGGAACCGTGGCACGTCTGGCTGCGCAACCCGGAACTCGCGCAACACGTGGACTACATCACGGTGCACCTGCTGCCCTACTGGGAAGGCGTGCCCCACGAAAAGGCCGTCGACTATGCGGTGATGCGGCTCGAGCAGATCCGGGAACGTTTCCCCGGCAAGCGGGTGGTCATCGGCGAGATCGGCTGGCCCAGTCAGGGAGATCGACGCGAAGGTGCCAATGCCGGACGGCTCGAACAAGCCGAGTTCATCCGGGAGTTCCTGGCGCGCGCCCAGGGACGCAACTGGGACTATTACCTCATGGAGGCGATCGACCAGCCCTGGAAGCAGTCGACGGAGGGGCGGGTCGGCGCCTACTGGGGTCTGCTCGACGCAGAACGTGAGCTCAAGTTCGAACTGGCCCGGCCCGTGGCTTCGGATCCGTACTGGCCCGTCAAGGCACTGCTCGCCGCGCTGGTCGCCGTGGTGCCGATCCTCCTGCTGGTACGTCGCCTCCCCGACTGGCGCTGGCCGAGCCGTCTGTTCATGGCTGGTCTCATCCAGGGCGGTGCAGCGCTGCTGGTCTGGATGATCGCCATACCTTTCGAGTTGTACCTGGGCCCGCTGGACTGGCTCGGTCTGGTGGTGCTCGTGCCGAGCATCACGTTCATGGTCTTGCTCGTTCTCGTCCACGGCCTCGAATTCTCCGAGCTGTTCTGGTCGGGCAACCTGCGGCGTCTGCACGGCGCAGCCCCGATGCCGGCAACCCCGCCCAGGGTTTCCGTGCACCTGGCCTGCTGCAACGAGCCGCCGGAGATGGTGATCGCCACCATCGACAGCCTCTGCGCGCTCGACTACCCGGACTTCGAGATCCTGGTGGTCGACAACAACACGCGGGACCCGGCACGCTGGCAGCCCGTGCATGCGCACGTGGCAGGCCTGCGGGATTCACGCGTACGCTTTTTCCACCTGCCGAACTGGCCGGGCTACAAGGCCGGCGCGCTGAACTTCGCGCTCGAGCAGACGAACCCCGGCGCGCAACTGATCGCGGTGGTGGACGCCGACTATCTGGTGGAGCGGAACTGGCTGCGCGATCTCGTCGGACACTTCGCCGATCCGTCCGTGGCGGTGGTTCAGGCGCCGCAGGCGCACCGGGAGTGGCAGGGTTCGCGCTGGCGCCGCATGATGAATTTCGAATACGACGGCTTCTTCCGTATCGGCATGCACCATCGCAACGAACGGGACGCCATCATCCAGCACGGGACCATGACCCTCATCCGGGCCCGTGCGCTGCGTGAGCACGGACGCTGGTCCACCTGGTGCATCTGCGAGGACGCCGAACTGGGTCTGCGGCTGATGCAGGCGGGCTGGACCACCCGCTACGTGGACCATGTGTACGGCACCGGTCTGACCCCCGACGGATTCCCGGCTTTCAGGCGGCAGCGCCGCCGCTGGGCGCTGGGCGGGATGCAGATCCTTCGCGCTCACGCGAGCGCACTGTTCCGCGGCCGGCCGCCGGAGGGGGAGCCGGGCCTGAGCGGCGGGCAGCGATTCCATTTCGTCGCCGGCTGGATGGGCTGGCTCGGTGACGCGGCGCACTTGATCTTCACGTTCGCGGCGATGTTCTGGACGATCGGCATCGTGGCCGCACAGCACTGGTTCAGCCTGCCGATCATGCTGTACCTCGTCCCGGTGCTGCTGTTGTTCGTGGGTAAGGTCCTGCTCGGGCCGCTGCTCTATCTGCGCCGGGTGCCGGGTTCGATCTCCGACGTCCTGGGCGCCGCGCTGGCAGGCATGGCCTTGTCGCACGGAATCGCGGTGGGCGTGCTCGCCGGGCTCAGCGGGCGGCGCGCGGTCTTCGAGGTGACGACCCGTACGGGCCACTCCGCGGGTGCGGGCTCGCGGCTGCACGCGGCGCTGGCCGACACTCGGGAAGAGGCCGGCATGTTGCTGGCGCTCGTGTGCTGCATCGGCGCGATGGCAATGACCCGTCTCGACGGTCACGTCGAGAGCGCGTTCTGGATGACCGTACTCGCGGTACAGGCGTTGCCGTATCTCGCGGCGGTGGTCTGCGCGTGGATCGCCAGAGCGCCGGTCGCTCAGGAGTCGGCGGAGCCGGCGCGTACCCGCGGCCGGATCAGTCTGCGTCGCTGGCGGCCTGCTCCAGCGCCTTGATCGCGGCCGAGCGAAGCGTTTCCGCTCCGGCCGCTCCGCTGACCGCCAGCCGACGGTTGAAGACGAAGAACGGGACACCGCTGATACCCATCTCGCGGGCGCTGGTATCGGCCCCGCGAATGGTCTCGGCCAGACTCTCGTCGTTCAGCGCCGCTTCGATCGACGGCTCGCTGAGGCCGGCCTCCCGGGCCGTGTCGATCAGCGTCGCGTCATTGGTCAGATCCTTGCCCTGACGGAAATAGGCGTCGAACAGCGCTTCCACCACGGCATCCTGCCGGTCAGCGTCCGCCACCGCGATCAGCGCGTGGGGACGAACGGTATTGGGCTGGCGCTCGATGCGGTCCATCGCCAGGTCCAGACCGACGTCGGCAGCGGCCTGGCGAACACGGGCATAGATGTCACCGCCGTCGCGCGTCCCGAACTTTGCCTGCAGGTAATCGGCGCGCGACATGCCTTCCGAGGGAAGGCCGGGGTTGAGCTGGAACGGGTGCCACTGGACGGTGACCCGGGTGTTGGGCTGCTCCTCGGCAAAGGCAGCCAGCGCCTGCTCGAGCTGACGCTTGCCGACGAAACACCACGGGCAGACGACGTCCGAGACGACGTCGATGGAAAGTTCGGTAACGGGCTGGTTCATGCGGTGCTGGCCTCCTGACGGGCCGGCAAACGAATGGGCGTCAGCCGGCGAACTCCTGATGGTGCAGCAGTTTGCCGTCGGCGTCGACCGTCTCCAGCCGCAGCTTGAATCCCCAGAGCTTCTGCAGGTGGGTCATGACGGCGTCGGCAGTCGTGGCCAACGGGCGCCCCCGATGCTGCTGGTGCTGAACGGTCAGCGCACGGTCGCCGTCCCGGTCGAAATCGACGATCTGAATGTCGGGCAGCAGGGCGTCACGGTTGTACTGCTGTGCGAGCAGCTTGCGCACCCGGCGGTAGCCCGCCTCGTTGTGAATGCTGTCCACCTCCAGGTACTCGTTCTCTTCGTGGTCTGCGATGGCGAAGAGGTGGAGTTCCCGGATCAGCCGCGGCGACAGGTACTGACCGATGAACGACTCGTCCTTGTAGTTGCGCATGGCGAAGTCGAGCACCTTGCGCCAGTCGCTCCCGGCGATGTCCGGGAAGAACTGTCTGTCTTCTTCCGTCGGGCTCTCGCAGATGCGGCGGATGTCCGTGAACATGGCAAAGCCCAGTGCATACGGATTGATGCCGCCATAGCCCGGCTGATCGAAGCCGCGCTGGGTGATCACGTTGGTGTGGGAACTCAAGACCTCCAGCATGAACCCGTCGTCGACGAGCCCCTTGTCGTAGAGCCGGTTGAGGATCGTGTAGTGCCAGAACGTTGCCCAGCCCTCGTTCATGACCTTGGTCTGACCCTGCGGATAAAAGTACTGGGCGAGCTTGCGTACGATGCGCACCAGCTCACGCTGCCATGGCTGCAGCCTCGGTGAATACTTCTCCACGAAGTAGAGAATGTTCTCCTGCGGCTCTTCCGGGAAGCGCCGGTTCCCGGTCTGGCGCCGCTCCACCGACTGGGTGGGAACGGTTCGCCAGATCTCGTCGTGCTGGCTCCAGAGATACTCCTCGCGCTCGAGCTGACGCAGGCGTTCCTCCTCGGCGGACAGCGGCTTCGGGCGCTGGTAGCGCGAAACACCGAAGTCCATGAGCGCGTGGCAGGCGTCCAGGACGTCCTCGACGGCGCCGATGCCGTGTCGCTCCTCGCACTCGAGGACGTACCGGCGGGCGAAGACCATGTAGTCGATGATCGCGTCGGCGTTCGTCCACTGCCGGAAGAGGTAGTTGCCCTTGAAGAAGGAATTGTGGCCGTAACAGGCGTGCGCGATGACGAGCGCCTGAAGCGGCATCGGGTTCTCCTCCATCAGATAGGCGATGCACGGGTCCGAGTTGATGACGATCTCGTACGCGAGTCCGCGAGCGCCCTTCCGGTACTCGTGCTCGTTACGGATGAACTCCTTGCCGTAGGACCAGTGCGGATAGCTGATGGGAAGCCCCACCGACGCATAGGCGTCGAGCATCTGTTCCGAAGCGATCACCTCGATCTGGTTCGGATAGCAATCCAGGCCGAACTCGTCGACCGCGATCTCGCGGATGGCCTCGTCGTAACGGTTGATGAGGTCGAAGGTCCAGTTCGGACCGGTGGATAGAAAGGCGCGCTCGGTCATGCCGCGGCTCCCTGACTGCTGCTCGAGAACAGCTCACGAAACACCGGATAGATGTCACGATGGTCGACGGCGCGCACCATGGCGAAGCTCTCGTGATCTATCCGGCCGTAGGACGCCGAAAGGGTGGACGGACGCATGGAGCGCTGTTCCGATACCTCCACGTACGAGAAGTAACGCACGAGTGGCAGCAGCTTCTCTTCGAGGAACCCCCGGCTCTTCTCCGGGTCCGCCCCGAAGGCGTCGCCGTCGGACGCCTGCGCGCCGTAGATGTTCCATTCGCTCGGCGAGAAGCGGTCGTCGATGATCTCGCGCATGAGTTGGAGTGCGGAGAGAACCACCGTTCCGCCCGTCTTGCGGTCGTAGAAGAACTGATCCTCCGTGACCTCGTCCGCGTCATCTGTGTGGCGGATGAAAACGATCTCCACGTGCTCGTACTTGCGCGACAGGAACATGTAGAGCAGGGTGAAGAAGCGCTTGGCAAGATCCTTCTTGTGCTGGTCCATGGACGCGGAGACGTCCATCAGACAGAACATCACCGCCTGACTCATGGGCCTCGGCACCATCACACGGTGACGGTAGCGCAGATCGATGTCGTCGAGGAACGGCACGCGCGCGATCCGCGCGCGAAGTTCTGCCATGCGTGGCGCCAGTTCGGTCTCCAGACCGGGATCCCGTTCCAGCTGCTCTTCGAGTTCGGCGAGCTCACGACGCGCGCCGCCGGACAGCGCAATCCGTCGTCCCAGGGCGGATCGCATGGTGCGTCCGACCGAAAGATTGGTTGGCGCGCCTTCCCGCGTGTAGCCGGCACGCTGTGGCTTCATCTCGTAGATGTTGCCCACCGTCGTGCGGGCCATCCGGGGCAGTTCCAGGTCGTCGAAGAACAGGGTCATGAATTCTTCGCGCGACAGCGCGAACTGGAAGCTGTCTTCCCCTTCGCCACCCTCGCCTCCGTCGCCCTGGCCCTGACCCTCGCCCTGACCGGACGGCCGCTTGAGTTTGTCACCCGGATGGAACTCCTTGTTGCCGGGCAGCACGAACTCACGGTCGCCGCCGTCGCCGTGACGAAGCCGCGGTTCGGAGATGTCCTTGGTGGGAATGCGTACGTTGCCACCACGCTCCATGTCACGAATGGAGCGGTCCGCCACCATGTCGGAAACCGCCTGCTTGATGTGCGCCTTGTATCGGCGCATGAAGCGGGCCCGGTTGGTGGCGCTCTTGTTGCGGTCGTTCAGCCGCCTGTCGATGATCACGGACACGGCTCTCTCCGAAGAAGGGTGTGGGCCGGTGGGCGCGCACGCCCACCGGCGGGCACCATCACTGCGACTTGCGAACCCGCAGGTACCACTCGCAGAGCAGGCGGACCTGTTTCTCCGTGTAGCCCTTCTCGACCATGCGAGCAACGAAGCTGTCGTGCTTGCGTTTGTCTTCCGAGGAGGACTTGGCGGAGAACGAGATCACCGGCAGCAGCTCCTCGGTGTTGGAGAACATCTTCTTCTCGATGACCTCCCGCAGCTTCTCGTAGCTGGTCCACGACGGGTTCTTGCCGGCATGGTTCGCGCGGGCCCGGAGCACGAAGTTGACGATCTCGTTACGAAAGTCCTTCGGGTTGGCGATGCCCGCGGGTTTTTCGATCTTCTCGAGTTCGCTGTTCAGCTGGGCCCGGTCGAAGCTCTCGCCGGTCTCCGGGTCGCGGTAGTCCTCGTCCTGGATCCAGTAGTCCGCGTACGTCACGTAGCGGTCGAAGATGTTCTGGCCGTATTCGGCGTACGACTCCAGATACGCGGTCTGGATCTCCTTGCCGATGAACTCCGCGTAACGCGGGGCCAGTTCACCCTTGATGAACTCCATGTACCGTCGCTGCGTGTCCTCGGGCAGCTGCTCGCGCAGCAGCCGTTGCTCGAGCACGTACATGAGATGGACGGGGTTGGCGGCGACCTCGGTCTGATCGTAGTTGAAGACGCTCGACATCACCTTGTAGGCGAAGCGGGTGGAGATGCCCTCCATGCCCTCGTCCACGCCGGCTGCGTCCTTGTATTCCTGCAGCGTCCGCGCCTTGGGGTCGACCTCCTTGAGGCTCTCGCCGTCATAGACGCGCATTTTGGCGTAGTGGTTGGAGTTCTCGTGATCCTTCAGCCGCGAGAGCACCGCAAAGCGCGCCAGCATTTCCAGCGTGCCGGGCGCGCATGGCGCTTCGGCTAGTTCCGATGAGCGCACCAGCTTCTCGTAAATCTTGGTCTCTTCCGTAACCCGCAGGCAGTACGGCACCTTGACGATCGACACCCGGTCGATGAAGGCCTCGTTGTTCTTGTTGTTCTTGAACGACTGCCATTCGCTCTCGTTCGAGTGCGCCAGGATCAGGCCGCTGAACGGGATTGCACCAA
>JAUIAI010000135.1 GCA_030425615.1 Gammaproteobacteria bacterium | reverse complement strand
AGGTGGCCTGTAACGTAGGTACGTCAATCTCTTGAACCGCCGTATTACCGTCGATAGCCATTTTCGCCGCAACCCCTGCCGCATGGCCGAGAATTCTCGGTCCTGCTGGCCCTGAACCAGGCTGGCGCCGGGATAGAGCTTCATGTTGATTCGCCCGTTCGTGCGTTCGCGTACTTCGTTGGCGAAGATCTCGCCGCCCTTGCCCCAGGCGAAAACCGGCGGTACGACCAGCGACATCCGGTATTCGTCCTTGTAGCGTCCCTGCGCGCGCAGCAACAAAGGTACGCCGAGGGCTGCCGCGCCGGCGGTGCCGGCTTTCAATGCGTCGCGTCGTTTCATGGTCGTCTCCTTTCGATGGGTCGCTCGGGACCCGAAAAAACCGCCAACTCCGATGTCGGTCGCGAGCCGTTCAGGCATCGCGGCGGACCCTTAGAAACCGAAGGCCGCCGGTGCCCACAGCGCGGCCTGGGGCACCAGTGCCACCACGGTCAGCGCCAGCAGCAACGAAGCCACGAACCACAGCGCCCAGCGCGAACTCTCCTCGACGGACACACCGGCCACGCGTGAGGTGACGAGCAGGTTGACCGCCATCGGCGGCGTGACCTGACCGATTGCGAGGTTCATCGTCATCAACACGCCGAACCAGACGAGATCCCACTCGAAGTGCTGGGCAACCGGCACGAGCAGCGGGACGAAGATCAGGAGTACCGAGGGCGCGTCGAGCACCATGCCCGCCAGCAACAGGAGGAGCATCACCATGGCGAGCACCGCGCCCGGGGAATCGAAGGCGGCCGTGAGCGCGTTCGCAAGCGAATCGAGCGCGCCCAGCACGGAGCCCGCGTATGCGAAGTTGGAAGCGAGGGCCATGACGATCATCACCACGGCCGAGATGCCGGCTGCGTCGACCATGCACCGCCAGAGATCGGCCAGGGACATGCTGCGATAGATGACGAGTGCGACGAACACGCCGTAGGCCACCGCGACGACCGCCGCCTCCGTGGGCGTGAACAACCCGGCTCGCAACCCGCCCAGCACGATAAGCGGTGCGATGAGCCCCCAGATCGCTTCGCGAAAGGCGCGAGCGAAGCCTGCCGCGGTTCGCCCGGCCGGCGGCGAGCCATCCTTTTCGGGCGCCGCAGTATCCCAGCCGTGGCGGTACGAGAGCCAGAGTGCCGGCACGAGCAGCGCAAGGCCGGCGAGCAGGCCGGGAACGATGCCCGCCGCGAACAGTGCGGGTACGCTCGCCTGCGGGACCAGGATCGAATACAGGATGAATCCCACCGACGGCGGGATCAGGATCGCGGTCGTGCCGCCCGCGGCGATCAGGCTCGCGGAGAAAGCGCGTGGATAGCCGGCACGGGTCATGGCGGGCAGCATCACCGCAGCGACGGCCGCGGCATCTGCGACCCCCGACCCGGAAATCCCACCCAGTAGCAGGCAGACGGCAATCGCGACCAATGCCTTCGAGCCGTGCCACTGACCGACGATCATCGTCAGGAAACGCACCATTCGTGCCGCAACACCCGCGCGCTCGAACACCATGCCGGCCAGGATGAACAACGGCAGCGCCAGAAGGGGATACTTCGAAATGGACGTCATCGCATTCGTGGCGATGGCGGGAGCACCCAGGCCCTCGGTCACCATCGTGAATGCTCCCGCAGCGCCGAGCGCGACCGCGATCGGCACTCCGGCGAACAGGAGCACCGCGGCCAGCGTCATCATCAGGAGGCCGGCATCCATGGCGGATCAGAAGGGCGAGGCGTCGTCGCCCCGGCGCGCTTCGGGAACGAAGTCGGCGACCGGTTCGCGTCCGCGCAACACGGCAACGAACGTCTGAAGGATGCGCGCGCATATCACGAGGGAGAGCAGCGGCAGCCAGACGGAGTACCACCAGACCGGTACGCCGATGCCCGTCGAGGTGGACTCGAGGTCGTAGTCGTCCCAGGCCAGCCACCCGCCGTACCAGACGACTGCCGCGAACAGCGCGAACGCGACCACCAGACCGATTGCGACCACGAGGCGGCGTGCGGTTGCCGGCAGCCGGTCGAGCAGGAAGGGCATCGCGAGATGGGAGCCCCGTCGGAACGCGGCCGCCGAGCCCGCCAGGGTCATCACGACGAGAAGGAACACGGAGACTTCTTCCGTGAAGCCGAACGAGAAATTCGTGAAGTAGCGCACCAGCACGTTGGCCAGGGTGATCACGCAGACCGTGGCCATCGCCATACCCGCGATGCGCTCTTCGGCCAGCAAGGCGCGCGGCGCGCTGGCATCGGCACTCTCCGGCGACGCCGAAAAAGTCATGGTCGTCTCCTCCGGCCCGGACAGGCCGCAACGGTCGGCAACGGCACCGGGAAATAATAACATTCGTGACTATTTTGGGGCGCTTCCCCAGGCCGGCTTGTTCCGGCACACTTCCCGGAAAGGTTCGCCCTGGCCCCTCGCGCGCCTGCCCAGCGAGCCATCGCTGGAGAGACGCCATGAGATTGTCCGAACAACAGATCAGCCAGTACGAGAGCGACGGCTATGTTTTCCCCGTACCCGTCCTGGAATCCGCCGAGGTCGCCTCACTGCGGGCGAAGCTGGAAGCCTTCGAGGCGAAGCAGGGCGGGCGGCTCACCCCGTCGCAGCGGGGCAAGTCGTTCCTGTTGTTCGAATGGCTCGACGCTCTGATACGCGATCCACGCGTGCTCGATCCGGTCGAACAGTTGATCGGGCCGGACATCCTCTGCTGGAACACCATCTTCTGGATCAAGGACGTCGGCTCGCGCAGTTTCATTTCCTGGCATCAGGACACCACCTACTGGGGACTGTCCAGCCGGAACGTGGTCACCGCCTGGCTGGCGCTGGCGCCGGCGAGCGTTCAGGCCGGCTGCATGAAGGTGATGCCGGGCACGCATCGCGGTGACGTGCTGCCGCACGAAGACACCTTCGACGGCGACAACATGCTGTCGCGCGGGCAGACCATCCTCGACGGCGTGGATGAAACGCGCGCCGTTCACATGCCACTGGCCGCGGGCGAGATGTCGTTGCACAACTACCGGCTCGCGCATGGTTCGGGGCCGAACCTGTCCGATGACCGGCGAATCGGGGTGTCGATGCACTTCATGCCGCCGGACACCCGCCAGGTCGTGGGGGGCTGGGACACCGCGGCGCTCGTCCGTGGCCGTGATCGGGGTGGTCACTTCGAGCTGACCCCGCGTCCGCGTTTCGATATGGACCCCGACTGCGTGGCGTTCCACCAGCGCGCGTCCAAGGCGATGCACGAGGTGTTGTACGCGGGGGCGGCAAAGGATACCGGCAAGCTCTGAGTCGGTGTTCGGGTAGCTTGGGAGACGGGCCGCCGCCGCTGCTGCGGCGCCAGCCGCAGCCAATCAGTTCAGAATGATCAGCAGGCAGCCCGAAAAAATGACCACCATGGCGGCCACGGACGGCCAGCCGATGGCCGTATTCCGAAAGTACAGCCGGCCCAGGAGCAGCGTGAAGACGGGCGTGGTCGCGATCAGAGGCGCCACGCGGGAGACGGGCCCGAGGCTGAGGGCCAGATTCAGGCCGGTCAGCCCGATCGCGTTGAGAACCCCGCAGAGCGCGAACCACCCGTAGCCCTGTCGGCTTCCCGGCATCGGCTGGCGTGAGATTGCCTGCCGCGAGACGAGCAACAGACAGGAGACGGCCGATCCGACCAGGGCCGCGGTCAGGGGGCTGGGCAGATCGGTCAGACCCTGCTTGACCACATTCTGCGCGATACCCCGGCTGAGTGCGGCGCCCAGCGGAATCGCGACCGCCCAGAGTGGCCAGGTGGCGCGCAGACGTCTCGATCGCAGCGCGATGAAGGCGATGCCGCCGATGATCACGGCGGTGCCGATGTACAGATGCAGACCGCCGCGCTCCTGCAGGAACAGGGTGGCGATCAGGATCGCGAAGACCGGCGAAGTCGAAGACAGCGCTGCCGTGATCGCGGGCTCCAGAAGCCTGATGCTCCACGTATGCAGGGTCATCGACAGCCCCGGCACGATGAGCCCGGCGAGCACGAACCAGCCGATCGCCGGGTGGGTCAGCCAGGTTCGCTCGAGGTAGAGTGGCGCCGTCAGCAGCAGCAGCGTGAACGTGGTGGCGACGTTGACCACCGTGCCCGGGCGCACGTCCATGTGGCGCAGCGCCACGTGCTGGACCTGGTTCGTCAGAGCGAACAGGACACTCACGGACAACGCGATGATGCTGGCAAGGGTGGTGGATTCTATGGCGTGCCGACCGTCATGGGGGCGCGCCGACCGTTGGGGGGCGGTCAGCGGGCTGTCTGAGGATTCCCTAGAATGTTACTTGGAGACAATCCGCTTCATCGCGACACCGAATCAGGCCCGAACGCATGCTCGATCCCGATCCCCGCGGCTATGTCCTGCCCGAGCTGCTGAGCCGGGCAGCGGAACGCTTCGCCGAACGCCCGCTGGTCGCTTTCCCCGATGCCTCGCGAACCTTCGCCGCGGCGGATGCCGCCGCGAGCAGCGTCGCCAACGGCCTGGCCGGTCTCGGCGTGGGCAAGGGCGACAAGGTCGCCATCATGGCGATGAACTCGCTCGCCTTCGTCGATGCCTGGCTCGGCGCGGCCCGGGCGGGGGCCGTCTACGTGCCCATCAATACGGACTACAAGGGCGACATCCTGCGCTACCAGCTCGGCAAGGCCGATGTCACCCACATCGTCATCGACCCTGCGTTTCTCGGCAGGCTGGAGGCAGTGGCGGACGATCTGCCGCAGCTTTCGCACGTGATCCTGACGGCGGCGACCTCCGACGCTCCGTCCCGACTCGCGGGCGGCGCCGTGGTTTCCACTCTGGAAACCTTGCTGGATGCGCCGTCCTCGCCTCCACCGGTGACGATGGACGCCACCGATCCCCTGGCCATCAGTTTCACGTCCGGCACGACCGGTCCGTCCAAGGGCGTGCTGGCGAGCCACGGCCACGTGATCACGTTCGCGCTGGACTGGATCCGTGCCTGCGAGTTCGGTCCGGGGCAGTCGATCTATTCGTGCCTGCCGCTGTTTCACGCCGTGGCCGCCTGGCTCGGCGTGGTGCCGGCGATCATCGCGGGCGGGCGGATCACGTTCGGGCCGCGGTTTTCTCCCTCCAGCTACTGGGACGAGGTGCGGCGCGCCAACGCGGATCTCGCCCACGGCATCTTCTCCATGGTGCCCATTCTGCTGAAGCAGCCGCCCCGTGCTGACGATGCGCAGCAGCCAGCGCGCAAGTTCTATTTCGCGCAGCGGTTCGACTGCCGGATCATCGAGGTCTATGGCGCCACCGAGACCGGCATCGTCACGGCCACGCCGGCGGGGGCCGAGCGGCGGCCGCTTTCCTGCGGCAAGCCGAACTCCGACACCTTCGAGGTCATGATCGCGAACGAGCGCGACGAACCGGTGCCCGTGGGTGAGGTGGGCGAGATCCTGGTGCGCCCGCGCCGGCCGTTCGCGATGCTGAGCGGCTACTACAACAACGAGCGAGCCACGGTCGAGGCGTTTCGCAACCTGTGGTTCCACACTGGGGACAATGCCCGCGCGGACGCCGACGGCTATTACTACTTCGTGGACCGCAAGAAGGACGCCATTCGGCGTCGCGGCGAGAACATCTCGTCTTCCGAGGTGGAGGCGGTGCTGAACCGCCATCCGGCGGTGCTCGAATGCGCGGTGATCGCGGCGCCGTCCGAAGTCGGCGAGGACGAGGTCAAGGCCGTGGTGGTGCTGCGTCCCGGTGAGCAGGCGACTGCCGAGACGCTCTGGGCGTTCTGCGAAGAGCAGATGCCGCGCTTCTGGGTGCCACGTTACATCGAGTTTCGCGCAAGAATGCCCAAGACTCCGAGCCAGAAGATCCAGAAGTACCTGTTGCGGGCCGGTGAGGGCCAGGGTGTCGTTCACGAGCGACCCCGGGGCGGTTCAGCCGACCGGACACGCACATAGCCTTCGCCATCGTTCGAACCGTCGGACCGAACCCATGCCCATCCAGTCGATCAAGGTCTATTCCGATTACAAGAGCCCTTATGCCTATCTGGCCAAGGATCTCGCCTACGCGCTGGAGCGCGACACCGGCGTGTCGCTGGACTGGCTGCCCTACACACTCGATATTCCGGCCTATCTGGGAAGCGCCAAAGTCGATGGCGGCGGAGACGTTCTCGAAGAGAGCCGCAACGCCCACCAATGGCGCCGTGTGAAGTACAGCTACATGGACTGCCGCCGCGAGGCCAATCTGAGAGGGCTCACGATTCGTGGCACGCAGAAGATCTGGGACAGCTCGCTGGCCAACATCGGAATGCTGTTCGCCAAGGCTCAGGGGCAGGCGGCCTTTCACGGCTATCACGACCGCGTGTTCGAGCGTTTCTGGAAGCGCGAACTCGATATCGAGGATCCGGCCGTGCTCGCCGCCGTACTGACCGAGAGCGGCGCTTCGACGGATGGTTTCGAGGCCTTCCTGCAAGGCGAGGGGCGCCGTCTGCTCGCGGACGTCCAGGCCGAGGCGGAGGCAGCGGGCGTATTCGGTGTCACGAGTTTCCTGCTGCCGGACGGCGACCTCTACTGGGGCCGGGAGCATCTGCCCCGCATCCGCGAACTCATCGCGCAATCGCGCGACTGACCCGGGTCGGAACGACTCCGGGCGCCGTGCGCCCGGGGTGGTCGCTCGATCACTTCAGGCGATAACGCAGGCCGACGAACAGCGACGTGTCCGTGCCGTTCGGATTCGCCACCGTCTCGTCGCCGGCGTAGTTCGATACCGCCAGCGTGGTGGTGAGGTCGAGCTGATTGCGCAGTTCGTAGAAGAGTGCCGTGCTCAACGTGTTGATCGTCGTGTCCGTGTTCGTGGGACCGTTCTTGTCGTACGTGAGCGTCCAGGCGTTCTCCCAGTCGATGCGGTCGTCGATCTCGTGCGTCAGGCTCAGCACGTTGCG
>JAUIAI010000134.1 GCA_030425615.1 Gammaproteobacteria bacterium | reverse complement strand
ACGGATGGCCCGGGTTGAGCCAGCGGGTTTCGAGCCTGGCGTCCGTGGCTCAGGGCCAAGGCGTCGCAGCGCTCCTCGAAACGTCAGGCATTCTATCAGGCGGGCGGTTATCCGACACCGTCGGAAACGCGGGTTACCGCGGCGGCGGGTGGTTTCGACCGTTCTTCGGCCATCGGACGACGTTCACAGTCGCGCCGCCGCCACTGCCAGGCCAGGCGTTCGTACAGACCCTTCTCGCGGGCGTAGGCCAGACGCGCTTCATTGTCCGCATCGACCGCGAACAACGCCGGCCAGAACACCACGCCGGCGCCGAGCGCAGCCTGCCGGCCGGTGGCCTCGGCGTCCACGCGCGCCCCGAGCTGCTCGAGACGTGTGACGATCCGGCCGCGCTCGACGAGCACGGCCTGGCAGTCCAGATCGAGGTAGGTGCCGTCCGGCGGCTCGACGGCAGCGATGCGCGCCGTGGGCGCGGCGCAACCTGCCATCAGGAGCACGGGGGGCAGCCAGGCGCTCGCGCGCGCGGCCGCCAGGAATCGGGCGGCGGACTTCATTGCCCGGAATGGTCGGCCGCATCCGTACAGACTTGTGCGCCGGCCGGACGGCCGGCAGTGCGCGGGCGACGGACGCGCGCCTGCGCGCGCGCCCGGTCAGCGCTGCGTCAGGCCGAAGCCTTGAGTGCTTCGGCCTTGTCGGCCTGCTCCCAGGTGAACTGGGGCTCGTCGCGGCCGAAGTGGCCGTAGGCCGCGGTCTTGCGGTAGATGGGCCGAAGCAGGTCGAGCATCTGCACGATGCCCTTCGGGCGCAGGTCGAAGTGCTCGCGCACCAGCGCCGAGATCTTCTCGTCGTCGATCTTGCCGGTGCCCTGCGTGGTGACCCAGACCGAGGTCGGCTCGGCCACGCCGATGGCGTAGGAGAGCTGCACCAGGCAGCGCTCGGCGAGTCCGGCGGCCACGATGTTCTTGGCCACGTAGCGCGCGGCGTAGGCGGCCGAGCGGTCGACCTTGGACGGGTCCTTGCCCGAGAACGCGCCGCCACCGTGGGGCGCGGCACCGCCGTAGGTGTCGACGATGATCTTGCGTCCGGTGAGGCCGCAGTCGCCCTGCGGGCCGCCGATGACGAAGCGTCCGGTGGGGTTGATCAGGTACTTGATCTCGCCCTTGACCAGCTCGGCCGGCAGCACCGGCTTGACGATCTCCTCGATCACCGCCTCGCGCAGCTTGCCGAGCTCGATGTCGGGCGAGTGCTGGGTAGAGATCACCACGGTCTCGATCGACTGCGGGCGGCCGTTGACGTAACGCAGCGTGATCTGCGACTTGGCATCCGGGCGCAGCCAGGGCAGCCGGCCGTCCTTGCGCAGCTGCGCCTGGCGCTCGACCAGACGGTGCGAGTAATAGATGGCGGCCGGCATCAGCTCGGGCGTCTCGTCGCAGGCGTAGCCGAACATCAGGCCCTGGTCGCCGGCGCCCTGCGAGAGGTCGTCGTCATGGGCCTTGTCGACGCCCTGGGCGATGTCCGGGCTCTGCTTGTCGTAGCAGACCTGGACCGAGCAGCCCCGGTAGTCGATTCCGAAGTCGGTGTTGTCGTAGCCGATCTCCTTGATCGTGTCGCGCGCGATCTGGATGAAATCGACCGTGGCGGTCGAGGTGATCTCACCCGCCATCAGCACGAGGCCGGTGTTGCAGAGGGTCTCGGCGGCCACGCGCGAGCGCGGGTCCTGCTCGAGCAGCGCGTCGAGCACGGCGTCGGAGATCTGGTCCGAAACCTTGTCGGGATGGCCTTCGGAAACCGATTCGGAGGTAAACAGGTATTCGCTCATGCAGCTTCTCCATGGTTGAGCGGGCGGCAGCGGCGCCCGCGGATCCGGATTGCGCGAATCGCGCGGGGTACGAACGACCGGACCGGGAATGTCGGCGTAGCCGACTTGCAGAGAAGCGGCGACGCTTTAGCGGTCTGGCGGCCTGCCCGATGCGCCCGGATCAGGGCGCCGGCTGTGGCCGTCTGAACCCGTACCCACGCGCCCGCGATTCGGGCCGCACCGGTACGGCATGTCGCCCCGCAAGTTGTCCGTTAACTCGGCGACATTCCTTCATTATAGGAAAACAACATGCACCCGGCGAGATTTCCTTCACGAAGGGCCGCTGTCGTATCCTCTGCGCTCCCCCAATTTCACCGGAACAATGTCCGCGACGTCCGTTCGCCAGAGCCCTTCCGCCGCCGGGGCGTCGATGCCCCCGCTGCTGCGCCTGCTCGGCATGGTGCCGCTTCCGATCGCGCACGGTGTCGGCGCGATCACCGGTGCGCTGGCCTGGGCGCTGTCGCCCAGCTACCGGCGCAAACTCGACGGCAACCTGGCCCAGGCCGGCTATCGCAGCGGCACCGTGCGCCGCCAGGCCGTCCTGCACGCCGGCCGCATGATCGCCGAGTGCCCGTGGGTCTGGACCCATCACCCCAGACGGGTGATCCGCAAGGTCCTGCTCAGCAGCACCGAGGCGCTCGAAGTGGCCGAGCGGCGGGGCCGCGGGGTGCTGATCCTGACCCCGCACCTCGGCGCCTTCGAGGTGGCCGCGCGCTTCTATGCCGCCCGCCGTCCCATCACCGTGCTCTACAAGCCTCCGAAGCTGGAGTTCGCGCGCCGCTGGCTGGCCGCGGCGCGGTCCGCCGACGGCGTCACGGCCGTGCCGCCCACCATCGGTGGGCTGCGCACCATGCTGCGAACCTTGCGCCGCGGCGATATCGTCGGCCTGCTGCCCGACCAGGTCCCCACCCAGGGCGACGGTGAATGGGCGAACTTCTTCGGCAAGCCGGCCTACACCATGACGCTGCCGCGCCGCCTCACCGAAATGACCGGCTGCACCGTGGTGCTGGCCACGGCGGAGCGGCTGTCGCTGGGGCGCGGCTGGCGCCTTCACTTCGAACTGCTGCCCGACACCCCGACTCCGGCAGTCGTCAATGCCCGCTTCGAGGGGCTGATCCGCCGTCTGCCCGGGCAGTATCTCTGGGGCTACAACCGCTACAAGCTGCCCCCCGGGGTGAGCGAGGCCGGACGGGTCGAGGTGGTCGATCTTCCGCCCGTCGACGAGGACGTCGAACGCGCGGGTGATCCGGCGCCCGCGCCGGTCACCGACCTGCCAGGCGGCGGTTCGTCGCGCCAGACCTCGACATGAAGGCGGTCGGACGACGGCCCGGCGCGGATTCCTGAACGGACGCATGATGGGTGAGGCGGCGGCGCGAGCCGGACTGGTGCTTTTCAAGACGCTCGCGCGTCTTCCGCTGCCCGTGATCCGGCGGCTCGCCGCGCCGGTGGGTGAGGTCGTCTACCGGCTCGCGGGCGGTCGGCGGCGGGTCACCCGCACGAACCTGCGACTCTGTTTCCCGGACTGGCCCGCGGAACAGGTCGAGCGGGTCGCGCGTGCCCATTTCCGCGCGTTCCTGATCACGTTCTTCGAGCGCTTCATCTTCTGGTTCGGCCCGCCCGATCGCATCCGCGAGCTCTGCACCGTCAGCGGCGAGGAGCATCTGCGCGCCTGCGAGGGCCGGCCGCTGATCCTGCTCGCGCCGCACTTTCTCGGGCTGGACGCGGGCGGGATCCGCGTGCAGATCGACCGTCGGGTCGATTCCATGTACGCGCAGCAGAAGAGCGCGGTACTCACGCGCGCGATGACCGAGGGCCGCAGCCGCTTCCATGGTTCGCGCATGATCCTGCGCAACGAGGGCATGCGCGGCGCGGTGCGCACCGTCCGGGCCGGCATCCCGTTCTATTTCCTGCCGGACATGGATCTGGGGGCCCGCGACGCCGTGTTCGTCCCGTTCTTCGGCGTGCCCGCCGCCACCGTCACGTCGGTGGCGCGGCTGGCGCGCATGACGAAGGCGGCGGTCGTGCCCTGCGTGACCACCATGACGCCGCGAGGCTACGACGTGCGCCTCTACGAGCCCTGGCCGGACTACCCGCCCGACGATCTCGAGGCGGCCACCCGGCAGATGAACGCTTTCATCGAGCAGCGCGTGCTCGAGGCGCCCGAGCAGTATCTGTGGAGCCACAAGCGCTTCAAGACGCGCCCGCCGGGTGAACCCTCGTTCTACTGACGGCGGGTCGACACGTGCGATGATGGGGCTGTCCGGACGGCGAGGTGGCATGAAGCTTCGATTCACCAAGATGCATGGCGCAGGCAATGATTTCGTCATGCTGGACGGCGTGCGCCAGTCGCTGGTGCTCACGCCCGTTGCCTTGCGGGCGCTGGCCGACCGTCATCGCGGCGTCGGCGCCGACCAGATCCTCGTCGTGGAGCCGGACGACACGCCCGGAGTGGATTTTCGCTACCGGATCTTCAACGCCGACGGCGGCGAGGTCGAGCAGTGCGGCAACGGGGCGCGCTGCTTCGTGCGATTCGTGCGTGAGCAGGGGCTCACCGACAAGACCGAGATCACCGTGCGGACCGCGACCGGTCTCATCCGGCCCGCGGAACTCCCCGACGGCCGGGTGAGGGTCGACATGGGCGTGCCGCGATTCGATCCCGCGGACGTCGGCTTTGACCCGCGCGGCCTGGACAGTCGCGAGCAGGGGGGCTGCCGTCTGTGGGCGCTGCCGTTGCCGCCGTCCGAGCGCTGGATCGCGGTGGCTTCAATGGGTAATCCGCACGCCATGCAATGGGTCGACGACATCGAAACCGCCCCCGTGCACACGGAGGGCCCCCTGATCGAGCGACATTCGCGCTTCGCCCATGGCGTGAACGCATCATTCATGGAGCGCGTCGACGCGCAAACCGTCAAACTGAGGGTCTGGGAACGGGGTGTCGGGGAGACGCAGGCCTGCGGCAGCGGTGCCTGTGCCGCGGCGGTGCTGGGCATGCTGCAGGGCGAACTCGCGGAGCGCGTCCGGGTGCACGCACCGGGCGGCATGCTCGAGATCGAATGGCAGGGCGGCCCGGTCACGATGACCGGTGAGGCCGTGACCGTGTTCGAGGGTGAACTGGACTGGCCGGCAGTCCGCGCCTGAGGCCGCCGTGCAGCCATGGCCGGCGCCCGGTGAGAGGTCTTTCGTGCCTGCCCGGGTTGCTGCGGCGCGAGCGGCGCGACTGCATCCTGCCGGCCCGGCGGATCCGAAATGGGAGAGACGAGTCACAGTGAACGATCATCACGCCGACAACAACGAGCGCAATTCACAACCTTCCGGTCGGTCCGGGCCTTCGGACGATCTCGTCGTCGACGAGGCCGCGCTGGCGGATTACCTGCTCGCCCACCCCACCTTCTTCGAACGCCATCCGCAGGTCATCGCCGAGTTGCGCCTGCCGGATCCGCACGGCGGCCGGGTGTTGTCACTGCACGAACGCCAGCTCACCCAGGTGCGTGAGCAATGCGCGCTGCTCGAGCGCCGGCTGGCCTCGCTGATGGCGGTCGGCCACGAGAACGATGCCCTGGCCGCGTGCCTGCAGCGCTTCACTCGCGATCTGCTGCTGACACGCGAGGCGGGCCGCATGCCGGCGCGGGTCATCGCCGGCCTGCGCGATCAGTTCACGGTCCCGATGGCCGGCATGAGGCTCTGGGGCGTCGCCCACGAGCACGCGTCGCTCGCCGAGGCGGCCGCCACCGACGCCGACACCCGTGCACTGGCCGACGACCTGCACGCCCCCTACTGCGGCCTCACGGGCCGCTATGCGCAAACCGCGTGGCTCGGCGAGGAAGCCGGGGACGCGCGCTCCATGGCGATGATCGCCCTGCGCCGCGGCGCGCTTCCGCGGGCCTTCGGACTGATCGTGCTCGGCTCTCCCGATCCGGACCGCTTCCAGACCGGCATGGCCACCGACGTGCTCGAGCGTATCGGCGAGATCGCGAGCGCCGCGCTGTCGCGCCTGCTCGCGCCCGAAGCGGATGCCGACGCCTCGGCGGCGTAGCGACGGCGCCGGCTCTGCGATGCCTGCGCCCGGGCGGCCCCCCGAATGCGCCGCGTGGCTCTCGCGGCTGCGCACCGAGCGCGGTTACTCGCCGGCCACCCTGGTCAGCTACGGACAGGCGCTCGACCTGCTGGTCGTGCTCGCCGGGGACACTCCGTGGGCCGAGGTGCGCGAAGGCGATGTCCGGCACTGGGTCGCCGAAATGGCGCGCGAGGGCCTGGCGCCGCGCAGCATCGCGCAGCGCCTGTCGGCCTGGCGCGGCTTCTTCGACTTCCTGGCCCTGGCGCACAACCCCGTGCGCGCCGTGCGCGGACCGAAGGCGCCCCGGCGGCTGCCCAAGGCGCTGAGTCCCGACGAGGCCAACCGGCTCGCCGATCACCGCCCGGCCGGTGCCTTCGAATCGCTGCGTGACAAGGCGCTGGTCGAACTGTTCTATTCGTCCGGCCTGCGGCTGGCGGAACTCTGCAGTCTGGATCACCAGTATCTGGACGATGCCGGCGGGCGCAGTGTCTCGTGGCTCGACCGCGGCGAGTCCCAGGTGCGCGTCACCGGCAAGGGCGGCAAGCAGCGAGCAGTCCCGGTAGGAAGCGCCGCCCTGCGCGCGCTCGACGAATGGCTCGCGGCCCGCACCGCCTGGCTGGCCGCGCATCCGGGCGCGGATCCGCGCCCGCTGTTCATCAGTGCCCGGGGCCGCCGACTCGCACGGCGCACGGTCCAGGTGCGGCTGGCCGCGCTCGCGCGCCGCCAGGGGCTCGCCGCCCACGTGCATCCGCACGTGCTCCGGCACTCGTTCGCCAGTCACCTGCTGCAGTCCAGCGGCGATCTGCGCGGCGTCCAGGAACTGCTCGGGCACGCCAACATCGCGACCACCCAGGTCTACACGGCGCTCGATTTCCAGCGGCTCGCCAACGTCTACGACGCCGCGCACCCGCGCGCGCGACGCCGGCCGGACTGACGTTTCCCGGCCCCGTCACGGGCATGTTGTCTGCTATCCCCCCCGGGGCGTTCCGGGTTTTCGACTTTCGGAACGATGCCAGTACAATCCGCCGTTCTTTGAAACC
>JAUIAI010000133.1 GCA_030425615.1 Gammaproteobacteria bacterium | reverse complement strand
GAGGTGGCGCGACGGCGGGTGGCCCGCCTCGGCGCCGGCGATGTCGAAGCCGACCACGCCGCGGTCCCGGTTGGCGACCGCCAGCTCGGCGATATCGCGGCTGTGCGCAGCGGTGCGCATCGCCGAGCAGATGGTGTAGATGGTCAGGTCGGTGCCGGCCGATCCCCGCTCGAATCCGGCCAGGACGGCGTCGAGCACCTCCTGCAGGGTGAGCCCGCCCTCGATGTGCAGCTCGGGAGCGAACCGCACCTCGGCGTACACGACGTTGTCGGCGGCAAGATCTTGGGCGCACTCGTAGGCGACCCGCTCGATCGCGTCCCGGTGCTGCATGACGCCGACGGTGTGGGCGAACGTCTCCAGATAGAGCACCAGGTCGTTGCGCTTGGCGCCACGGTTGAACCAGGCCTTGAGGTCGTCGACGTCGTCGGTGGGGAGGCTCGTGTAGCCGTATTCGTGCGCCAGCTCGACCACGGTCGCGGGGCGCAGCCCGCCGTCGAGGTGGTCGTGGAGGAGTGCTTTGGGCGCCCGTTGCAGGAAGTCGGCCGAGGTCATGCGGCCACGCTACTCAGGCCCGCCGGGACGCTCACCCGCCCTCGACGGTGATGGTGGCGACCATGTCGGGGTGGAGCGCACAGAACAGCGAGTACACGCCCGGTTCGTCGAACTCGACCGAGTAGTTGCTGCCGGGGTTCAGCAACCCGGAGTCGAACGTCTCCCCGGGCGCGTCCGGCGTTCCGGCCGTGACCGTGTGCGGTACGGCGTCGACGTTGTTGAAGAACAGCGGCTGACCTGGCTGGATCGTGAGGTCGCCGGTGTAGAGGAAGTCGGCGATGAGCGACTGCTCGGCACCGTCGGGGAAGTCGGACCCGCGCACCTCGCGCTGGTCGCGGATGGTGCCGCCGTCGAGCAGCGGGGCGATGGTCGGGTTCCACATCGAGAACACTCCGAGCTGGTTGTCGTGTTCGGTGTCGACCCACGCGTGCAGCATCCATCCCAACGCCTCCGAGAAGTCGCCGCCACTCGCCAGGCACTCCGAGCGCGGCACGAACGTGTCGCGCCCCGTCGAGTTGCCACGACAGAGGTTGTAGTGGATGTGCCAGTTGTCGAGCGGTCCGACGAAGGTGTCGGGGTGGTCCGCCCCGATCACCTGCGGCGGGATGATGAACGCGGTGCCGACGAGCTGCATCGGCTCGCCGTTCCACGTCCCGTTCTCGCACTGGCCGAGGGCGCCGGCGGGGAGCTGGTCGTCGGCGCGGGCGTACAGCAGGATCTCGGGTCGGGCGGGATCGAACCCGTCGACGATCCAGTCGATGCGGTACAGGTGCGTGCCCATGTTCGGCGTCTGGATGCGGTCGCTGACGAAGCCTGCGGCACACGCCGCGTCGATGTCGCGATGCGCCTCGGCGAACGCCTGCAGTTCGTCGAGCTGGGCCACGAGCTCGGCGACCTCGGCGGCGCTCATCTGCAGTTCGGGCGGCGGTTCCGCGCCGCTCTCGTGCAGCGCCTTCAGCTCCAGGTACGAGCAGGGGAGCGCTTCGTCCTGGCAGCGGACGGCACCCTCGAGTGGGCCTTCGACCAGCGTCGGGACGACCCCCTCGCTGTGCTCACGGAACACGTAGCGCGAGTACCCCGGAGCGCCGCCCGCGGCGAACCGGAGGCCTTGTGGGAACTGGCTGTCGGCGTCGACCTGCACGAAGCCCCTGGCATAGTTCTCGCGGGCATCGCGGCGGCCGGTCGGGTCGATCTGGCCGTAGAGGATCTGGATCTCGTTGATATGGCGCTTGGGCTCGGCCTCGACGTTGACGCTGCCAGCGAGCAGGTGCTGGTCGTCGTTCAACTCGGGGATAACGTCGCCGATATCCGCCGGATGCAGGGAGCGATAGCGGACGACGCGGGCGTATTCGTCCCACCACACGCCCCAGGTCATCGTCTGCTCGATCATCTCGTCGATGATCTTGTCGACGCCCTCGGGCTCGGCGATCAGCCGGCGAATGGACGACGTGCCGAGCCAGGTATCATGGTCCGCCTCCCACTCGGGGAACGGTATCCACTCCGCCCGGAAGTTGGGCGCGTAGTCGATCAGCAGCTCGCGCAGAACGTCGACGAACCGGCCATCAAGATAGAGGCCGAGCTGCACGCGGTCGCCGGCACTGTGCGATTGCTGATCCGTCAGGTAGCCGGTCGGCAACTCGCGCGTGACGCCATAGAGCGTGACCGTCTCGTCGCCGGTCACGGATGCAACGGAGTAGGTGAACCCCTCGCCGTTGATGAAAATGTATCCGCCAGCGCCTGGGTACTGAGTCGTGTCCGTGGTGGATACCTCGACCGTGCCTGGGTCGCCCGTATCCGCGATGTCGAAGGCGAGCACGCCCGTCGAGCGCCGCGGTGCCTGCGCCCGGTCCTCGCTGGTCAGCTTGAGCGGATCGCGGGCGGATACGGTGAACTGACCCCGCGAATTCGGCCCGGCGAACGTCTCCAGAATGAACTCGCGCATCTGGAAATCCTCGAGCGTCGGATTGTCCGTCAGATAGCCCTGATACCAGCGGACCCGGCGGCCGATGAAATGCGGGAACCTGGCGCGCAGCTTGGCGATCATCAGCCCTTGCTGCATCGGGTCATAGCTGCGGTCGTCAACGTACTTGTCGATACCGATGTCGTGGTGCGGCGCATCCTGCAGCGTGAACGTCAGCGCCGCCCGGACGCCGAGGCTCTTGCCGGGATCGAGACGCACCGGGTCGTGGCTTACCCTCGCCAGGAACGGTAGGAAGAAGCGCAGCCCGTCCGTCGCGAACGGGAAGTTCATCGGCAGCCGCTCGACCGGCTCGCAGAACCTGATCCAGAATTCGGAGCTATCGAAGTTGTCGCGGTCCTGGCACGTCGCCCATGAGTTGAAGCACTTATCCTCGACCACGCCCGACAGGAGCTGCGCAGCGCATGGCGACAGCCCGTAGGTGAGCCCGCAGCGCTCGACCTCGAACTCCACCCACTGCCACGGCTGGGCACCGATGCGGGCGGATTCGTTCGCGTAGCTCATAGCGCCGTGCCCGCCATCGAGAACGACAGCTCAAGATATTTCTCTGTGGCGAACGCGCCGCCGACGCTTTCGCGCCCGCCATAGATCGCCTCGCTCTTGCTCTGCCATGTCCACCAGGCGAACAACGGGCGCTCGCGCGTGTTGCGGATGAACGCCTGCCAGTCGCCGCGAGCGAACTCCCATGACTCGTACTGCAGCGTGAACGATGCGCTGCTTCCGCGGCGCCGCACCTGCCGCCCGACGATCTGCCCGCCGACCGTCATCTGGTTCGTGAATTCTTCGACGGGATTGAGCGTCGGCGGATTCCACCCGACCGGGATGCCGTAGGTCGGTGAGAGGTGTCGCCCGACTGCCATCACGCCGATCGACACCGCCGCCGAGGCGCCCGTGATGTTGAGCCGGAAGGCGCCGGCCGTGCGCTCGGCGAACTCCCAGACGATCGGCCCATCCGTGGTCGGCGTGACGCCCGTTGCAAGGTTCTGCCACTCCGCCCCGTCGTAATACTGTGGCGTGACGTTGCCGCCGTTCAGCGTGTGGTTGCAGATGCCGATGAACGTCGCCGGGGCGGCCTCTGGGAGCGTGCAGGCGAGCCATTGCGTGCCACCCGCCGTCGAGCGCCAGGCGTCAGCGGTGAGCCCGTTGGCGGCGAGGGCGGCGGAGGTTGCCGAGCTGCTGGCGCTCATCGTGCCGGTCGGCGTGAGATCGATATGCCCGAAGCGCGCCCGCACGCCGTCATAGACGCCAGCGGCAGACGGCCCGACGCCGGAACCGTAGATGACGAGGGATGTCGGTAGGCTGTTGATGCTCATGCCGACGCCAGCCGCAGGTTAGACCCGTCGCCCATGACGTCGCTGATCTGCTCGATGATCTGATAGATATCCGCCCGCGTGAACAGGGAACGATCGCTGTCGATCCGCACCGTAACATCTTGCGCCGGGGCCGCGACGGATCGGGCTGCCGGCGCCACATTGCCGGCCGCCTGCCGGTTGCTGGCCGACGTGTTGCCGATCTCTGTCGCCTGCATCGAGGCAACGCGCGCCATCTGCGCGCCGAAGGCAGCCGCGGCGAAGGCGGCGCCAAGGGGTGGGCCGCCGATGCGGGCGCCGACCGCGTAGGCACCGCTGGCCGCCGTGAAGGCGTCGATGATGGCCGCGGCGACCTGGAACGCCTTGGTAACGGCGAACATCTTTTTGCCGCCGGCTGCCGTGATGGTCGCCAGATTGCCGAAGAACGACGATGCCGCTGCCATGCGCTGTTGCTGGGTGCGCTGCTCGAACTC
This sequence comes from Gammaproteobacteria bacterium, assembly GCA_030425615.1. Classification (GTDB taxonomy): domain Bacteria; phylum Pseudomonadota; class Gammaproteobacteria; order Burkholderiales; family Burkholderiaceae_E; genus JAUIAI01. The sequence continues at coordinate 2,654 of JAUIAI010000133.1, read as the reverse complement.
GCGCTGTTCCTGCGCCAGCGCCTGCTCGCGGGCATACTTCGTGGCGATCTGCTCGAATTCCCAATCGTGGAACTCGGCAAGCGCCGCCATCTCAAGCTCGCGATATTCGGCTTTGGTGATGGCCTCCATTTCGAGAGCTTCGCGCAGCAGCTCTAGGCGGCTGTCGCGCTGGGCGATGGCCGACTCCTCGTCGCTCATCATGCCGACGCGCAGGTTCTCGATATCCTTCAGGACATCGGCCTTGGTCCGCAGCTCCTCGACCGCGGCGGCGGCCGTCTCCACCGCTGCCGTGACCTCGCCGGCCCCTAGCGCGATATCGGCCAGCGGCAGGACTTCCGTGACGCCCGAGGCGCCAGCCGCTTGTGCCTCTTCCATGAGGCGGCGCAGGCTGTCAGCCGCCGACTCGGTGCTTTCCAGCGACTGCACATATTCGCGCTGGGCTTCGGCCGCGGCGATCAAGTCGTTCTGATATTGGGTCGCATCGAACCCGAGGAGCCCGCGGGCACTGGCGCCGAACTGCGCGGCGGCTGCCTGCGTCTCGGCGAAGAAGAGCATGAAGCGGGCGGCAACCTTGTTCACTTCGTCGTAGGCTTCAACAACCGCCAGGAGGCTGCGCACCGCCCATTCCGAGGCGGTCGTCGCCGCATCGCGCCAGCCGCCATTCTGCCGCGTCAGCTCGTTCAGCCAGTTGGCGACAAGCTCCAGCGCCGGGGCTAGCGCCACGGTGAGTCGCGTGGCGAACACCTCGACAACGCGCGATATCCGGCCCATCGCGTCGTTGGCCCTCTCGATGGCCGACGCATCCACCGCCGATATCGAGAGGCCGAAGGCGTCGACCTCGGCGCGCGAGGCTCTGAGAACGTCTGCGCCCTGCTGCACCAGCCGCAGAACCTCGGCGTTGCGAATGCCGAACTGGCGCAGCACGTCCGCCGACTGCGTGGCGCTCAGGCCGAGCCCTTCCATGCGCTCGATGATGACCGCCAGCCGTTCGTCGATGTCGAGAGCCGAAAGCTCGGATGCCGAAAGCCCGAGCCGTTCCAGCGCCCCTACAGCCGTACCAGTGCCTCGCTCTGCCTCGCCAAGCACCGCCTGAAAACGCCCGAGAGACGATGCGAGCGCCCCGGTGTCGACCCCGGCATCCTCCGCCGCAATCTGGAGCCCGCGAAGGCCGTCAATCGTGCCGCCGAGCTGCCGGGCAAGCTTGGCCTGCTCGTCGACGCCCTCCAGCGTATTCTTGACCATGAGGGCCAACGCGCCAGCAGCCGCGACACCAGCCGCCGCAATGGCAACCCCGACCCGCGCCGCCACCGCCGCATAGCGCGCCATCTTCTCTTCGGAGACGCCGACAGACCGTGCGAGCCTTTCCGTACTCGTCTCGGCCCGTCCGCTCGCCGCCGACAGCTTGTCGAGATCGCCGGCAGCCGATGCCGCCTGCCTGCTGTCGACACTGATACCGAGCGCGGCAACGTCAGCCATGGCGGGCGTGTCGGCTCAGCAGCCGGTCAATGCCGGCAATGTCGTCAATGGGGATCTCGCGCGGCTGCTTGCCGCCCTTCACTGCGGCCTGCGCCTGCCGCGCCGCCTGCTCCATCCACGCCCGGTCGAGATCGCGCACCCATGAAACCTCGAGCGGACGCAGCACGTTGCCGGTCATCTCGGCATAGGCGCGCATCTCACTGTGGCTGATCGGGCTGTCGTACTTCACGGCCCCGCGCATCTCGTTGAAAGCGACCCAAACGAACTCGGAGGCTGCTGGTAGCTCGGGCAGGTCCGTCGCCTTTGCGAAGGCGGCCCGAGCATGGGCCATCAACCCGTCGCCGACTTCGGCAAAAAATTCGCGCGATCCGCGATAAACGTATCGACCTGCTCGCGAATGAAGGCGTGCGCAGCGTAGAGCGCCCGCGCGTTCGCCCGGTTGCAGACGATGGTCTCGCCGTCCGAATCCTCGAACGTGTGCCAAGCGACGGTCGCGGCGGCGAGCTTGTCCAGCCCTTCCGCCTCGATCTCCTCCGCCGTCATTCGGATGCGCTGCAGGTTCTTCAGCCGGCGATTGGTAGCCAGCCGCTCCTGGGCCTTGACCACCTCGTCATCGTCCGACCGCAGCTCGATCGTGACCGGCGAGCCGTCGCTGTTGAAGGCGGGACGGCCCATGATGTCGCGGACGTGCAGCGTCGCGGTCGTCGCCAGCTCGAAATCGGAAAGCCGCATCAGGTGGCCGCCACCGAAGTAACCGCCGTGTTGATGCCGATGTTGAACGTAATCCGCATCACGTCATCGGCGCCGGCAGGGTTCTCGCGGCGCGACATGACCAGCCCGCGGAAATACCGGATAGCGCCGGAGCCCATCGAGGTCGCCTTGTTGTTGTAGACGATCTTGATGGGATAATTGAGGTTGCTGTCGACCGCTGCGATGAGCGCCGCCTGCCCGGCGTCAGTGTCATCGAGGCCGCAGGTGAGCGTCATCACACCTGCGTTGCGGGCGCCCTTCTGATTCCGCACCCGGTTGTCGCCGATGGCCAAGAATTCGACGTTGTTCGCTTCATCGCCAAACTCGCCGATCGTTTCGACCTCGCCAACGGCGGTGAAGCTGTCGGCCTCGTAGGCGGATGCGTCATTGTCGGGGGATGGGACGAAGCCCTCGGTCCCGATATAGAC
>JAUIAI010000961.1 GCA_030425615.1 Gammaproteobacteria bacterium | reverse complement strand
TCAGGAGACGGAACTCGCGCTCGATCGCATGGGCCGAAGGCAGCAGCTTCGCCACCGGCCCCGGTTTGCTGCGCATGACGTAGCTGCGCCCGGGGGTGTCCAGCCGGAAGGTGGGGTTCGATTGCCCGCCGCGGAACTGGTGAACGGTCAGGGGGCCGACGAAGCCATCGACGTGACGCGAGAGATGGTCGGCCAGCGCAGCCTCGTCGAATCGCTGTCTTTCCGAGACCGGCATGGTGCCGCCGAACTTTTCGCTCTCGCTGCTCTCCTGTTGGCCTGGTTGATTCAAGCTCAGTCCTCCTGGAACAGGCTAAGTCCGAGGTTCGCGCGCCGGCGAACCCACAGTGACGGTCGGTAGCGGGGGTCGTTCGTGGTCGCGTAGATGTTCGCGAGCAGACGGTCGATGCGGGCGGCGCCGAGCGCTTCTCCCATTGCGATGGGGCCGAGGGGATAGCCGAGGCCGATGCGGACGGCCTCGTCGACGTCTGCCACGCTCGCGATCCTTCGCTGCGCGATCTCGCAGCCGATCGACACGATCATGGCAACGACCCTCTGCGATACGAAGCCGGCGCTGTCGCGCAAGAGGGAAACCCGCGCGCCGTCCGTGGCAAACAGGCTCGCCGCAGCCTGTGCGACACCCGGCGCCGTGGCGGGAGACCGCATCAGGACACGTCTGCGGCATGCCTTGTAAGCGAATGGGAACAGTGTGTCGATGGCGACGCAGCGGGTCGCGTCGTAGCCCGCTGCGGCGGTGCTCAGATCATGCCCGAGCGGCGCGAGAAGGATGATGTCGTTGGCGGCGGGTTCGGGGCCGGTGGATACTCGTGCGCCCAGGGTGTCGGCGAGTTCACGCAACGCATCGGCTGCCTCGCCCGGAGCGACCCAGACGCCGGGTGACGGCAGGGCCGCGGGCGCCGGATCGTGAGCGTCGGTGTCGGCACGCTTCCCGGAAACGTAGCGGTAGAACCCTTCGCCGCTCTTGCGTCCGTACAGCCCTGCGGCCACGCGTTGCGCTGCCAGAGGCGAGGGCCTGAACCGCGGCTCGCCAAAGAACTGATCGTGGATCGACATCATCACGGGATGGGAGACGTCGAGGCCCGTGAGGTCGAGCAGTTCGAAGGGCCCGAGCGGAAAGCCGCGGCCGTCG
>JAUIAI010000132.1 GCA_030425615.1 Gammaproteobacteria bacterium | reverse complement strand
CTCGGTGTTCGTACCGTTTTCGGTTCTGTACCTGAAGGAGCCGGTCAAACTCGACTATCTCTGGGCGGGCCTTTGCGTGCTGGGCGCCGTGTACTTCGTGTTCCGGGACCGGTTCGCGGGCGGATGAGTGTTAACAGGCCCTATCCCGGCCGGCCGTCCACCCGCGCGAACGCCAGCATCGGCAGATAGCGCACGAAGAAGATCCCGAAGGCGATGACCCACAACGCCTGGGACAGGCCGACCCAGACCGGGTAGCCGGCCGGCCAGACCAGCGGCATGACCACCCGGACGACCGCGCCGACCGCGAGCACGCCAAAGGCCACCCCGATCGCGGCCGGCGGCTCGTGGATGCTGCGCCCCGTGTGCCCGAGCGACACCCGGGCCATCATGCCCAGGGTCATCAGCCCGATGCCGCCGTAGGCGAACGCATGCGTGGCACCGTAGGCCGGAATCCACCCGAGCCATGCCGCCGCAACCAGGCCGAATCCCAGCGTGACGAAGGCCATGCCCAGGTAGAGCACCCAGACCAGCGGGCGTCGCCAGACGCCGGGCGTGTGCCAGCCGGCGAGTCGGAGCAGGTTGGCGACGAACAGGATCGAGGCACACACGGCGATCACGCCGGCGGTCACCGGCTCGTGCCGGGTTGGCAGCAGCATCGCCACGAAGAACGGCAGATAGGCCAGCAGGCTGATCACGTCCAGGATGCGCGAGTTGCGCGGCTCGAACGCCTCGGGCACACCCGAGCGGATGAACACCGGCACGACCCGGCGACCCATCATCAGAATCAGCCCGATCACCAGATAGAGCCCGGCCGTGACGCCGAAGTTCACGCCGCTCGCCCATTGCCCGCTCGCGCCGAGTGTGAACAGCAGCGCCGCCGGGAGGAAGAGCGCCAGCTTGGCGAGGACGCCGCTCTGACGCTTCTGCCGGGCGCGGACGATCGGCACCAGGACCGCCACGGAGAGCGCCGCGATGAAGGCCATGTCGAGCAGCCCGGAAACGACGACGAAGCCGAGATCGAACGCGACGCGCGCGGCCACCCACACGAGCGCGAGCGCCGCGAGCGGGCGGCCGTGGAGCGTACGCCGTCCCGTCCAGTTGCCGGTGGCCGTCAGCAGGAAGCCGGCGATCACCGCGAGCGCGAAGCCGTAGATCATTTCGTGGGCATGCCACTGGACGAGGCCGAGCCCCCCGAGCGGCGGCGCCCACACGCCGAAGAATGCGAGCGCCCAGAGCAGCACCGCGATGACCGCATAGCCGCCGGCAAGCGCGAAGAACACCCGGAACCCGGTTTCGAGCAACGCGAAGCCGGCGGCCCGGGGTTGCCTGCGGCGAACTTCCTCGAGTGGAATCAGCATCTCAACGATCCCATGCCGGTGTCGGTGGGCCCTTATCATGCGCCCTTCGACCACAGACGCCTCCCTGATTTCCATGTCCTCGCTCCAGACGTTCCTCGTTGTCTTCTCCACCGTGTTCGTCGCCGAGATCGGCGACAAGACCCAGATCGCCACGATGCTGTTCGCGGCCGACGGCAACACCAGCCGCTGGACCGTCTTCTTCGGCGCGGCCGCGGCGCTGGTGCTGGCTGCCGGTATCGGTGTGCTTGCAGGCGCGGCCCTGGAGCGCTTCGTTTCGCCCGCCACGTTGAAACTGGTCGCGGGCATCGGATTCGTGATCATCGGCGTTTGGACCATACTGTCCCGTTGACCGGACGGGCGCTGCGGCGCGGCAGGCCGGACCGGCCCCGGAGTCCTCGCGCCTGAAGGTGCCGATGGCGCTTTGCCATCGATCCCCGACGCGAACCCGCGGGCCACCCGACCGGTCGGTTCACTGGAGCGAGGACATGAGCGAGACCAACGCCACGACATCAGCGGCCACCGAGATGGCCGGCCAAGACTGGGCCGCCCTGGCGGGCGAACTCGAGCGGTTGCTGAAGCTGCGCAGCTTTCCGTTCGGCATGAAACTGTTCGAGACGGTCGAGGCCATGGAGGCCGTGCCGCGCCTGCGCAGACCCGGCAAGATCCACACCGTTGACCAGGTGGTGGCCCAGGCCGCGCGGCTGGGCCGCACCGTCGGTATCACCGGCGACGACCTGGTCGGCGACCAGTGCCGCGCCGTGGTGGGTCTGGGCGACCAGGGACCCAAGTGGCAGTCGGGGCAGCACATGGTGGGCGTCTGGTACGCCACGCCGGAGGATGCCGGCGCGCATCAGCAGGCGATGCACATCGTGCCGTCCGGCCGGTATGCCGGCCTGGCGGTCTCACCCATCGCCCAGGGGCGGCTCGACCCGCCCGATATTCTGCTGTTCTACGCCACGCCGGGCGCCATGATGTACTTCATCAACGGCCTTCAGTGGGCCGGTTACAAGCGCTTCGACTGGAGCGTCGTGGGCGAATCGTCCTGCGCGGATTCGTGGGGCCGCGCCCTGAGCACGCGCAGCCCGAGCCTGTCGATTCCGTGTTTCGCCGAGCGGCGCTACGGCGGCGTGCTCGACGACGAAATGCTGATGGCCCTGCCGCCGGCGGACGTCCCCAAGGCCATCGAGGGCATGAAAGCGCTGGCGAAGAACGGTTTTCGCTATCCGTTCGCCCAGTACGGCGTGCAGATGGACGTGCGTGAGGGGATGGCAGCCAGCTACCCGGACCGCGCCTGAGCGGATCGCGCCCGAGCGGACCGCGCCCGGGCGCGGCCTGCTCCCGCTTCAGCGCACGTCGCCGCAGTCGGCCTTGAGCCAGCGACCGCGCCAGCTCATATTCATGGGACCGCCCTGCGGATCGACGAAGCGCATCTCGGTCTCGATCTGCTTCGGGCTGACGACGTTGATCCGTCCGTCGCCGCTCGCACCGTCTCCGCAGCGCATGGAAAGCTGACCGACGTTGCCCTGCCACTGGACGCTCTGCGAGCACCCGTCACCGCCGGGTCCGCCCCCCTGCTCCTCGAGCATCTTCGAGAAGCCCTTGCGCACGTCCTCCGGCGTGAGGCACTGCTGCTGCGGCTCGGACAGGCCCTGCATCTGCTGCGCGAGCATGGCCTTCATCTGCGCCTGCATCTCGGGCGGCATGCCGGCGAGCTCCTTCTCCAGCGTCTTCATGTGCTCGGCCATCATCCCGGCCATGTCCCCGCCCAGGGTGATCTCCCAGAGCCCCGGCTCGATTCTGGGCTCTGCCCAGGCGGGGCCCACCGACACCGCGGGAACGAACAGGGCGAGAAACGAAGCTATCGGAAAACGAAAACCAGCGCGCATGGAGACTCCAGGGAGTTGACGCCGTAACCCGGCACGATCACGCCACGATAACGGGCGATCGCCGGGCAATGTACCCCCTTTTTCAGTGATGGCGGCTGGCGCATCGGCCAGCACCGCCGGCCGATGAACCGCGCACGGCGAGTCAGCCGGCCCCGAGTTGCTGCTCGAGCCGGTGCAGGATCTCGTAGCAGGGCATGACCGAATGCACCGAGGCATTCGGCTCGCGTCCTTCACGGGTGGCGGAGACGAACTCGCGGTCCTGCAACTCGATGCCGTTCATCGAGACGTCGACCCTGGAGACGTCGATCGGCTCCTCCTTGCCCGTGACCAGGTCGTCGTAGCGGGCGATGTAGGTTCCGTTGTCGCAGATGTAGCGGAAGAACGTACCCAGCGGCCCGTCATTGTTGAACGACAGCGAGAGCGTGCAGATGGCGCCGCTGCCGGTCTTGAGCTGGATCGACATGTCCATGGCGATGCCCAGGTCCGGATGCAGCGGCCCCTGCAGGGCGTGGCACTCGGTGATGGGCGAACCGGCCTGGTAGGCGAACAGATCCACGGTGTGCGCCGCGTGATGCCAGAGCAGATGGTCGGTCCACGAGCGCGGCTGGCCCAGCGCGTTCATGTTGGAGCGCCGGAAGAAATAGGTCTGCACGTCCATCTGCTGGATGTTCAGCTCGCCTGCCCGCAGCCTGCGGTTCAGATACTGGTGCGAGGGGTTGAAGCGCCGTGTGTGTCCGACCATGCACACGAGCCCGGTCTCCTTCTGCTTCTCGGCCACCGCCTGCGCATCGGCGAGCGAATCGGCCAGCGGAATCTCGACCTGCACGTGCTTGCCCGCCTCCATGCACTGGATGGCCTGCGCCGCGTGCATCTGGGTGGGCGTACACAGGATGGCGGCATCGACCCCGGGAAGTTCCAGCGATTCGCCCAGGTCGGTTCCGGCATGGGCGATCCCGTATTTGTCTGCCATCTCGCGCGTGGCCTCCTGACGCCGGCCCACGAGTCCCACGACCTCGACTCCGTCGATCTTGGCCAGGCCATCCAGGTGCTTTGCGCCGAACGCGCCGCCACCGGCGAGAATGATCTTCATGCTTTCACCTCCGAGGTTTCGTCTGAAAGGGCGTCGCGCCGGCTCAGCGGCCCGACGCCCGGGTTGGGTTGCCGGCTGCGGCCGCCGGCGGGGCACCGACCCGGGCCGCGGAGCCCGCGCGATCGCCGCCTTGCCCGTGCACCTCGATGATCACCCCGCGCGCCTGCTCGCGCGCGCCGCCGCCCACGGAGGCGGTCGATCCGGACAACCGGTCACTGGCGATGTTGCGCGCGGTGACCTCACCGACACCGGCAACGCGCGCCCTGAGGTCCTCCAGGCTCTTGAAGGCACCGTTACGGCGCTCCCGCACGATGCGCTCGGCAATCTTCGGGCCCACGCCCTGGATCCGCTGCAGTTCGTCCACGGACGCATGGTTGACGTCCAGTGCGAACGCGGGCGCCACGGCCAGGACGACCAATGCGGTCAGCACACGCAACGGGCCCGTCAGCGCTGACAGCGCCCCAACCACGGCTCAGGCCGCCTCGAGGATCATGTGACCCACCGCCGTGTTGGATGCCGGCACGTGATAGAAGCGGTGCTTCTGGACGACCTTCTCACCCAGCGCGCCGCGCGCCACCAGCCACATGACGAGCTCGACCCCCTCGGAGCCCGCCTCGCGCAGATACTCGACGTGAGGCGTCTTCGCGAGGGTCTCGGGGTCGGGCCCGAGCCTGTCCAGGAAGGCATTGTCGAACACCTTGTTGATGAGCCCGGCCCGCGGACCCTGCAGCTGGTGGCTCATTCCGCCCGTCCCCCAGACCTGGACGGTGAGATCCTGGTCGTACGATTCGATCGCCCTGCGGATGGCCTTGCCGAGTTCGAAGCAGCGGTGGCCGGTGGGCGCAGGGTACTGCACCACGTTGACGGCAACCGGGATCACCCTCACCGGCCAGCGCTCGACCTGCCCGAACATCAGCGTCATGGGCACGGTGAGACCGTGGTCCACGGCCATCTCGTTGACGATGGTGAGGTCGAACTCGTCGAGAATGACCGACTGCGCGATGTGCGCGGCCAGCTCCGGGTGACCTTCGACCTCGGGCACCGGCCGCGGCCCCCAGCCTTCGTCGGCGATGGGATAGCGCTCGGCGCAGCCGATGGCGAAGGTCGGGATCATCCGCAGATCGAACGCGCTCGCATGGTCGTTGTAGACCAGCACGACCACGTCGGGAAGATTCTCGGCGATCCAGCGCTTGGAGTACTCGTAACCGGCGAACAGCGGCTTCCAGTAGTCGTCGCCCGTCTTGCCGAGGTCGACGGCCGCGCCGATGGCCGGCACGTGCGAGCTGAACATACCCGAGTGAATGCGTGCCATCAGTTGCCCTCCGAAAACCTGGTTGCGTCCCCGGCATTCATTGCCCACCCTCCTGCTCGCCAATGTAGCGGTTGCCCTCGATGGACCGGCCACCCGAGAGCATCATCTGGCGGTAGTCGGCCTGCTCCATGCCGGTCATGCGCGACGCAGCCCACTCGAAGCTCTTCTCGTCGGTGAAGAACAGCTTGGCCAGGAAGTAAACGTTTCCCCCGAGCGAGAGCAGGCGGTTGTAGTCGCGATCGAGCACACCCTGCTTCTGCTCCTCCGTCATCGGCCACTCATCGAGATAGGCGCGTTCGTCTGCCTTGAACCGGGCCCGGTTGTCGGCCTTCATGAGGGACATGCAGAACTGGTTCAGGTGGTAGCCCTTGCGCGCCTGGTCGGCGTCGAAGACGATGGTGCCGGGAATATCGGCGTACGGTTTGTCCAGTGCCATGTCTGCTCCGGTTCAGGCGTCGTCGCCCCAGTACAGGCGCATCGGGTTGTCCACGAGCAGCTTCTGCTGCAATTGCGCGCCCGGGGCGATACGCGGGATGAAGTCGACCAGCTTGCCGTCGTCGGGCATGTGGCTCTTCATGTTCGGATGGGGCCAGTCGGTGCCCCAGAGCACGCGATCGGGGAATGTCTCCACCAGATGCCGCGCGAACGGCACCACGTCGTCGTAGCCGTTCGGACCGCTCTTGGACAGACGCTCCGGGCAGGACACCTTGGACCAGATGTTCCCGTGCTCGCGCATCATGCGAACGAAGCGCTGGAACTGCTCGCCCTCGACAGGCAGCGAGACGTCCGGGCGCCCCATGTGGTCGACCACCACCGTGGTAGGCAGGCTGGTGAAGAAGTCTTCCAGTTCGGGCAGATCCTGTGCCTCGAAGTAGATCACCACGTGCCAGCCGAGCGGCGCGATGCGCTCGGCGATGCTCGCCAGCACCTCGCGGGGCGTGAAGTCCACGAGCCGCTTCACGAAGTTGAACCGTGTCCCCCGCACGCCGGCCGCATGCATGGCGTGCAACTCGTCGTCCGTGACCTCGGGGCCGACGGTGGCCACGCCACGCGCCATGCCCCCCGAATGCTCGAGTGCGTCGACGAGCGCGCGGTTGTCGGTGCCGTGGCAGGTGGCCTGCACGATCACGTTGCGAGAGAACCCGAGGTAGTCGCGCAACTCCCAGAGCTTCTCCTTCGGCGCGTCGCAAGGGGTGTACTTGCGCTGGGGAGCGTACGGGAACACGTCGCCGGGGCCGAACACGTGGCAGTGCGCATCCACGGCCCCCGCAGGCGGCACGAACACGGGCTTGCTCGGGTTCGGGTGAAACGGCAGCCAGTCGGCGTCCATCTGGAACTTGGGC
>JAUIAI010000131.1 GCA_030425615.1 Gammaproteobacteria bacterium | reverse complement strand
GGACAGCGTGCGGTCCACGCGCTGCTCGCCGACGCCGACGTGCTGCTCGAAGGCTTCCGCCCCGGCGTCCTCGAGCGCCTGGGACTCGGCCCGGACGTGCTGCGCGAGAGGCACCCGCGCCTGGTTCTCGGGCGCCTATCCGGCTGGGGCAGTCAGGGTCCGCTGGCCGCCCGGGCGGGGCACGACATCAACTACCTGGGCCTTTGCGGCGTACTGCACGCCATCGGAGATACCGACACCCCGGGCATCCCGCTGAACCTCGTGGCAGACTTCGGCGGCGGCGCCATGCACCTGCTGCTCGGGGTGATGGCCAAGCTGATCCAACGCGGGATCACCGGCACCGGCGGTGTCGCGGAGACCAGCATCGAAGCCGGCACCATCGGTCTGACACCCAGTTTCTTCGGATTGATGGCGGCGGGCCGCTGGACCCTGCAGCGCGCCAGCAATCTGCTGGACGGCGGCTGCCCGTTCTATCGGGTCTACCGTACCGCAGACGAGCGGCACATGGCCGTGGGTGCGCTCGAGCCGAAGTTCTTCGTCGAGTTGCTGGCACTCACGGGGCTGACCGGCGAATTCGACCCGAAGCGCCAGTACGACCGGGACGCCTGGCCCGAACTGGCCGGGCTGCTCGAGCAGGCGTTCGCCGGACGCACCCGCGACGACTGGGCGGTGGACGCGGCCAAGGTGGACGCCTGCACGTCTCCGGTGCTGGATTTCATCGAGGCCACGAAAGAGCCGCACAACCTCGCCAACGGCTGGTACACGGACGAACCCTATCCGATGCCGCGCGAAGTCATCCGCTTCTCGTGAATCAGCTCTCCGGGGCGCCGGCCCCGGAGTCACCGGGCGGGCGCACGCGAAAGACCAGCATCCAAGCCAGACCGCAGACCTCGAGCACGATCCAGATGCGCAGGGCATACCGGTAGGCCATGGCCTCGGTGGCCGCGAACGTCGCGCACCAGTCGATGAGCACGCCGAACAGCCACTGCACGAGGAAGATGCCGCTGAACAGGAACAGGTTGTAAGCGGTGAAGGCGCGGCCGGTCATGTGCTCCGGAAAGCTCAGGCTCACGTGGCTCTGCAGCAGCGTGAAGGGTGTCGAGATCAGCGCGTAGGCGAGCCAGATGCCTACCCCGGCAGCGGCCACACCGGTGAAACTCAGCCAGGTGTGGAGCGCGATGATGCTCACGGACGACACGATGCACATCTGGATGACGGAGACCCCGCGCGCGGTGAGCCAGCGCACGCAGGCGCCGAGAACCAGAAACGAGGCCATCAGGACGAGATTCAGTGCGAACAGTGCCTGACCGGCGGCGCCGGGCGTCATGCCCAGCACCTGGGTCAGCCAGGGCCCGGCCCAGAGGCTCTGGAAGGCGACGAAGCTTGCGTGCAGGGTCAGCGCGAGCAGTGCGAAACGCCAGAAGTACGGATGGCCATAAAACTGCAGGTAGCCGGCGAAACCCGCCCCGCCGGCCCCGGGCCTACCCCTGGCGGATTCCGGTTCGTGCCGGGGCAGGAGGAAGTAGATGGCCGCGCTGGCCAGCACCAGACCGATGGCGGTTCCCACGAACAAGCCACGCCATCCGACGTAGGGCAGCAGGAGCCGGCTCGGCGCCGTGGCGAGCAGCGCGCCGGTCGAGCCCACGACCAGCATCATCGCGAGGAGTTGTTGCTGGCGGTCGGCCGCGTACCAGAAGCGAAAGACCCTCAGCGAAGACATCAGCGCGCCGGCGAGCCCGGCTCCGATGAGCGCGCGACCGACCCAGAGCATGCCGGCACTGGTAGCCGAGGAGAAAACCAGCGATCCGGCCGCGGCGACCAGCAGGAGCGTGGCGTTCGTGCGCCGGGTGCCGAACCGGTCGAGCCACACGCCCAGCGGCAGCTGCATGGCCGCGAACGCGAGGAAGTAGGCGCTCGAAAGGGAACCGAGTTCGGCATTGCTCAGCCCGAACTCGGCCACCAGCTCGGGTGCGATCGCCGCGTTGATCGCGCGCAGCGCGTAGGACAGAAGATACGCCGCCGCCAGGCAGGAGAATACGCGCAGCGCCGCATCCCGCGGCAGCAGGCCGCGACCGCTGGCGTCCGACTCCGGAGCTTCACTCATGCGCCGGTCCTCGACGGAAGGCGCATCAGGACCACACTGTCGATGAATGGCTCGGCGGCCTCTTCGTCGATTCGTTCGCCCATGATCACGAACTGATGTGCCTGAGTGGGAAGCGCCACGAACACGGCCAGCATCGAGATCGGGTTGCCGGCGTGCTCACCCGTGGCGACGACGCGCCGCCCGCTCACCACGGTGCGGCTGTTGTCCGCAGTGTCGCGTACCGGCACGTCAACGGCTTCCTCGCGGAAATCCCTGGCACCGATGTTGGCCAGCATGCCCGCGATCATGGCGTCGAGAACGCGCTCGTGACCGGGCGGCGCCGAACCGGCCTGGCGCAGGTCCACCCAGGCCGCGGTGAAGATGAGTCCGCCGCGCTCGGCGCCTGCCATGCTCATCGGCAGCTTGTGCTCGGCGAGCGTCACTTCGCGCGTCATCTGCGATGGCTTGGCTGGAAGCATGAACGTCATGGGCACACCGGGCAATCGGAGCTCCCGCCAATCGAAGGTCGGCGCGCAGGCCGTCAACGCCAGCAGACAGAGCACCGCAACCAGACACAGCGACGCATCGAAGCGCCCCTGCTGGTGGCCAGACCGGTTCATCATGGACTAACGACTGTGATAGTGTGGAGCAATTGATGACGGGCGATGCTTTGTCGAATGCATCGCGTCCGGTCGGGCGACGCTCCGTCGGCCGGTCGGCCGCGAGGCCCCGGGCAACCCGGGGACCGCCCGTCCCGTTTCGTGGAGGCCAGCATGCTATATGAATTCAAATCGCGCGCGACCGGCACGGTCATCATGACCCAGTCGGTGGGCGATCTCGTCATGAAGGCGCTGGGGCGCGAACCGTCCGCGCAGGGCGTGATCACGGTCGAGCAGATCCCGGGAGCCGTGGCCGCGCTCAAGGCTGCCGCCCATGCCGAGCCCGAACCCCGCCCGGAAGATGCAGACGACGACGCCGACGACGAAGTCGCTTTCTCGGCGCGGGTCATGCCGCTCATCGAGATGCTCGAGCGCTCGGGCGAAGCCGGCAAGAACGTCACCTGGGGCGTCTGAACGCCCTCCGGCCTCCTTCCGCGGGCGGCCGGGGCAACCGCCGAACACCCGCGGCACGCCTGTGCCCGTCCGCGGTCCGGAGAAGTGGACACGCTCGCGAAGCGTCTCGTTCGGCCGGGCGTCGATAATGGGGGCTCGCCCTGCCCCGACCCCGCTCACCGATGGCCGTTCTCGAACCTTATGCCCAGCCCCGCACCACGTTCGGCCGCTTCCTCGACGACCTCAACCCCACGGCGCTCGCCAATGCGCTGATCGGGTTCATCTTCGCGGCCACCGGCCCGGTGGCGATCATCCTCACGGTGGGGACCCGTGGCGGGCTGGATCAGGCGCAGCTCGCCTCGTGGGTATTCGGCTCGTTCTTCATCAATGGGCTGCTGTCCATCTACGCCTGCTGGCGGTTTCGGATGCCGCTGGTTTTCTTCTGGACGATTCCCGGCACGGTGCTGGTGGGTCCCGCCCTCACCCATCTCAGTTTCCCGGAGGTGGTCGGTGCCTTTCATGCAACGGGACTCCTGATGCTGCTGCTCGGACTGAGCGGCTGGGTGCGACGCACGATGTCGGCTGTGCCGATGCCCATCGTGATGGGCATGGTGGCCGGCGTCTTCCTGCAGTTCGGAACGGACTGGATCCTTTCACTGCGCGACGACATCGCAATGGCCGGACCCATGACCCTGGCGTTCGTGGTGCTCTCGGCGGTGCCCGCGCTAGGGCGGCGCATGCCGCCGCTCATCGGTGCGCTGATCGTCGGCGCCGTGCTCATCGCCCTGGGCGGAGCAGGGGCGTCGGTGACGCCTTCGGGCGCCTGGTTCGGGGGCCCGAGCCCGATCATGCCGGAGTTCTCCTGGCAGGCGATGCTCGAGCTCGTGCTGCCGCTCGCCATCACGGTGCTGGTCGTGCAGAACGGTCAGGGCGTCGCCGTGCTGCATGCCGCCGGACACGCGGCACCGATCAACCGTGTCACCGTTGCCTGCGGCCTGTGGTCCATGCTGACCGCAATCGTCGGCACGTCTTCCACCTGCCTGACCGGACCGACGAACGCATTGATCTCCAGCTCGCGGCGTCGTGAGTCACACTATGCGGCCGGCGTCGTGGTCGGGCTGCTGGCTCTGGCGTTCGGGCTCTTCGCACCGGCGTTCACTCATATCCTGCTCGCGACGCCGCCGGCGTTCATCGCCACGCTGGCGGGCCTGGCCATGCTCCGGGTGCTGCAGGCCGCCTTCGGGAGCGCGTTCGGCGAGCGTTTCCGGCTCGGCGCACTGATCAGCTTCCTGATCACGGTCTCCGGTGTGAGCCTGTGGAACATCGGTGCCCCCTTCTGGGGGCTGGTGTTCGGCTTCCTGGTGTCGTGGCTGCTCGAACGCAGCGAATTCGAGGCGGCGCGCGCCGCCACCGCCACAACGGACAAAGACGCGAGAACGACATGACCGAACCCTACGACCTCTTCGTCATCGGTGCCGGCTCCGGAGGAACCCGGGCCGCCCGGATCGCGGCCTCCCATGGCGCCCGGGTGGCCATCGCCGAGGACTTCCGCTATGGCGGCACCTGCGTGATCCGTGGCTGTGTCCCGAAGAAGCTGCTCGTGCTCTCGAGCCGGCTGCGCGACGAGTTCGAACGTGCGCCCGCCTACGGTTGGCACGTGGAAGAAACGCGCTTCGACTGGGCCAGGCTTCGAGATGCCAAGGAGCAGGAGATCACCCGTCTCGAGGGGATCTACCGGCGCAACCTCGAGAACGCGGGTGTCGTGCTCTTCAACGACCGGGCCGTGATCGACTCGGTCGATTCGGTGATGCTGCAATCGAGCGGCGATCTCGTCGCGGCCAGGCGCATCCTGATCGCCACGGGCGGCTGGCCGTACAAGCCCCCGATCCCCGGCGCGGACCTGACGATCTCTTCCAACGAGATCTTCGATCTCGCGGAACTGCCCGGGGCGATGGTCATCGAAGGCGGCGGCTACATCGGTGTTGAGTTCGCCTGCATGATGCAGCGTATGGGCGTGTCCGTGACCCTGATCTATCGCGGCAACAAGATCCTGCGCGGCTTCGACGACGACCTGCGCGACCACGTCAGCGAGGCCATGGCGGCGGCGGGCATCACCATCCGTCTGCACTGCCAGATCACCTCGGTCGAGGGCCGCCCGGGTGACCTCACGGTCCACTGCGACGACGGGTCCAGCCTGCGGGCGGGCCAGGTCATGCTGGCGACGGGCAGGATTCCGAACAGCCGGGGCATCGGCCTCGAGAAGGTCGGTGTCGAATGCGACTACCGGGGCGCGATCAAGGTCAGCGCGGACTCGCGGACCTCGGTCGAGAACATCTGGGCGGTGGGTGACGTCACCGACCGACTGGCGCTCACGCCGATCGCGATCCGCGAAGGCCACGCGTTCGCCGACACGGTATTCGGCAACAAGCCCTGGGTCTGTGACCATCACGACGTACCCGCCGCCGTTTTCGCAACGCCGGAGATCGGCACGGTGGGCCTGAGCGAGGCGCAGGCGCGCGAGCAGGGTTACGACGTCCTGATCTTCCGGTCCAGATTCCGCCCCATGACCAACGTGCTATGCGAGGAGCCCGAGCGCATGCTGATGAAACTGGTGGTCGACAAGGCCACCGACCGGGTGCTCGGGGTGCACATCTGTGGGCCGGACGCCGGCGAGATCGTTCAGATGGCCGGCATCGCCATCAAGATGAAGGCCACCAAGGCGCAGTTCGACGACACCGTCGCGCTACACCCTTCGGCGGCCGAGGAACTGGTGACGATGCGGGAACCGGTGGCCTGACCCCCGGCAAGCCCCGTCGGCCCGGCCGGCGTGTGCCGGGGTACGGAATTGTCACAACCGCGAGCCCGCTGATGTCGCGCGAACGTGAGCCGCGTCACGGCGTCACTGTCGGGCGAGCCTACACTAGCGTTCTCACGATAGAATCCAACGCCCTGCGGCGAGGTCCCTTCCGGGCCCGACCGACCGTGGCAGGAAGCCCGAACTGATGCGCTCCTCAAAAAGCTCCGAAGCGTCCGGCGCGAGCCGGGTCGTTCCCACCGACGCTCCCCTCGGCCGGCATGGCCGCTCGGTCGTTGCCGCGGCATTGGTGTCCGGCGTCATCGCCTGCGGCGGTGGCGGAACCGAAACCGCCGCCAACCCGGCGCCCGCTCCGGTGCCCGTCCCGGTGCCGGCTCCGACACCGGCGCCGCCGGCCGCGCCCACGGTCGATGCCGTGGAATCGGACGACATCGTCAGCGCCGCCGAGGCCAGCGACGGCGTGACACTCTCGGGCCAGTCGGAGCCGAATTCGCTGGTGAGCGTGAACTGGAGCGGGGCTGCCAAACAGATCAGCAGCGCCGGCAACGGGACGTGGTCCGTCTCGTATGCGCAGGGCGAACTGCCCGCCGCCGGAACAACGCTGATCAGCGTCACGACCTCCAATGCCAACGGCACCAGCCAGCCCACGCAACGCCAGGTGGTCATCGAGTCGGCGCCGACGGGGCCGGTCAAGATGATGGCCCTGGGAGATTCGATGCTCAGGGGAGACGAGAACGACACGGCCGGTCTGTCCTGCACGTCGGTCTTCCCGAACACCAGCTGGCGCAGTTTCCGAGGCAACCTGCAACAGCGCTTGGCCAATGCGGGCTATTCACAGGAATGGCTGGGCACACTTTCGCTTGTACCCGCCAGCGGAGGCACGGATCCGGACCACGAAGGCTATCAAGGCGCTTTTATCGGTCCAATTGCCCCTGGAGACGCGGTGCGCGGTACTCCATCCGAGCAGGCCGCCTGCCGATCCCGCAGCACGACTCCGACCAGCGACGGCACTGGCAACGGCAACCTGCTCGACCGCCTGCCGATTATCCTAGGCGCCGGTATCGACCCCGACGTGATTGTT
>JAUIAI010000130.1 GCA_030425615.1 Gammaproteobacteria bacterium | reverse complement strand
TTCGATCAGACACACGTTCGTCCACTGCTTGCGCGCGATACGCGCGCGAGCCCGCTCCGCCATCTCCGGACTCTGCTCGACTCCGATGACCCATCCGTCGTCACCGACGGCCGCTCGGAGCAGATCGAAACTCAGACCGGTACCGCAACCGACGTCCAGCACGCGATCGCCCGGCACGAGTGCCAGGCGGGCGACCGCCGCCTCGCGGATCGCCCAGGTGCGATCGACACTGGAATCGTAGTGAAGGGCGTGCCGGCGGTAGCGCTCGACCGAACGCCGCCGGATGGTCTCCTCCGCGTCACCACCCGGCCGGCCCGGCCCGGAGGCCGGTTGTTCGTTCTGGCGTCCGTCAGGCGGCAAGGCGCTGTCGGAGCGAATCGCGGATCTGCGGCAACACCGCGGGCAGGCGTTCCTGGAGCTGGTCGAAGAGCTTGGAGTGAAGCGCCAGTTCCTCGGTCCACGCCTGTACGTCGATCGACGTGATCGCCGCGAAGTCCTCGCGGGAGAACTCCAGGCCGGTCCAGTCGATGTCCCCGTAACGCGGCGTCACGCCGAGCACGTGCTCGACCCCTTCGCCCTTCCCTTCGATGCGCTCGAGCATCCACTTCAGGACACGCATGTTCTCGCCGAAGCCCGGCCAGATGAACTTGCCGTTCGCATTCGTGCGGAACCAGTTCACGCAGAAGATCCTGGGCAGATCGGCCTGACGGGCCTCGAGCTTCTCACCGAGCCCGAGCCAGTGGCCGAAGTAATCGCCCATGTTGTAGCCGCAGAACGGGAGCATCGCGAAGGGGTCACGCCGTACGACGCCCTGTTTGCCGGCCGCGGCAGCCGTCGTTTCCGAACCCATGGTGGCGGCCATGTACACGCCTTCCGCCCAGCTGCGCGATTCGGTCACCAGCGGTACGGTGTTCGACCGGCGACCGCCGAATACGAAGGCATCGATCGCCACGCCGGAGGGATTGTCCCAGTCTGCATCGATCGCGGGGTTCTGATCCGCGGCCACGGTGAAGCGGGCGTTCGGGTGTGCGGCCTTGCGGTTCTGCTCACGACTGATTTCCGGGGTCCAGTCGCGCCCCTGCCAGTCCAGGCAGTGCGCCGGCGCTTCACCCATGCCTTCCCACCAGACGTCGCCGTCGTCCGTGAGCGCGACATTGGTGAAGATCACGTTCTCGCGCAGCGACGCCATGCAGTTGTAGTTGGTGTGCTCGTTCGTTCCGGGCGCCACGCCGAAGTAGCCGGCCTCCGGGTTGATCGCGTACAGGCGCGTGCGGCCGGTGGACGGATCCGTACGCGGCTTGATCCAGGCGATATCGTCGCCGATGGTGTTGACCTTCCAGCCCTTGTACGCCTGGGGCGGAATCAGCATCGCGAAGTTGGTCTTGCCGCAGGCGGACGGGAACGCGGCCGCCACGTGATACTTGCGACCCTCCGGAGAGGTGACTCCGAGGATCAGCATGTGTTCGGCCAGCCAGCCCACGCCGTCCGTGTCGGCCTGCGCGCGGCCCATCGTGGAGGCGATACGCAGGGCGAAACACTTCTTGCCGAGCAGCGCGTTGCCACCGTAGCCGGAGCCGAACGACCAGATTTCACGGGTGGCCGGAAAGTGGACGATGTATTTCGTGTCGTTGCACGGCCAGGCGACGTCATCCCGGCGATTGCCATGCGCATCCACCAGCGGCATGCCCACCGAGTGAACGCAGGGCACGAACTCTCCGTCGTCGCCAAGGACATCGAAGACTTCCTTGCCCATGCGGGTCATCAGCTTCATGTTGACCACGACATACGGAGAGTCGGACAGCTCCACGCCAATCTGTGCAATCGGAGAACCGAGCGGCCCCATCGAGAACGGGATCACGTACAGGGTGCGTCCGCGCATACAGCCGTCGAACAGGCCGTTCAGCGTGGCACGCATCTTCTGAGGGGCTTCCCAGTTGTTGGTCGGGCCCGCGTCCTCGGCCTTGTCGCTGCAGATGAACGTACGGTCCTCGACCCGCGCGACGTCGCTGGGATCCGACCAGGCCAGATACGAGTTCGGGCGCAACTCGGCGTTCAGCCGCCTCAGCGTACCGGACTCGACCATCTCCTGACAGAGCCGGTCGTATTCGGCCTGACTGCCGTCGGCCCATACCACCCGGTCCGGCTTCGCGAGCGCGGCGATTCCCGCCACCCACTCCAGCAGTTTCTTGTGGCGCACATAGGATGGCGCGGCGATGTCGAAGCGCTGGGCTTCCGTTGCCTGGTTCATCTGACGATCTCCTGGATTGAAAACGGGTGGGCCGACCCGGGCACTCGACGACATGCCGGGACCCGGCACCGCGACACTCGCGACCGACGGCAGGCGGCGATGACGCGGGGGGTCCGGCAGGGAAGGGAAGGGCGCAGCGCAGCAGCAGCGCCAGGCGGCGGAGTGATCCTCGCGGGGGAGGGGTCGGCGAACGACGCGGCGTCGGGCGCAGAACCGTCTTCACGCCCCGGCAACGACGCCCGGGTGGCGCTCAAGCTCTGGTCGGCGGGCCGGCCGGGGTGTCCCGGGGCCCCGCAACAGTGCCGCATCGTGGAAAGCGGGTCTTGGGAAACCTTTGATTTTCTCACACAGAATCGTCCACCGCGGAATTTCGGAACAATGCCATGTCGGATTCCTTGCCGCTCCCAACAATGTCACGCGGAACGCGACCGTAAACTGACGAATTCGTTCCGTTGCCAAGATCATCATGCTCGAACCCGGATCCCATGCCTTTCGCCTGCTCGAAGCCTATGACCGAGGCGAATCCGTTGCCGCTGAAACAATGGCGGACATCATCGACACCACCCAGGCCGCCGAGATCGTCGGCCGCATCGCGGCAGCCCGCGTGGCACGAGGCGAGCAGCGCCTGGGCTACAAGATCGGCTTCACCAACCGCACGATCTGGCCGCTCTACGGTGTTGATCATCCGATCTGGGCACCCGTCTACGACACCACCGTCACTGATGCCGCCGCCGCGGACCATGTCGTCTCTCTGGCGGGATTCTGCGAGCCCCGACTGGAACCCGAGATCGTGCTCGGTCTCGCTGCCCCCCCGCAAAGCGCCGCGCCGCGGGCCGTGGCGGCCGCCACGGCGTGGGTAGCTCATGGCTTCGAAGTGGTGCAAAGCGTGTTCCCGGGCTGGCGGTTCACCGGCGCGCAATCCTGCGCCGCCCAGGGCCTGCACGCCCGACTGCTGATCGGACCGCGCATTCCCGTGTCCTGCCTGACGGACGATCCGGCGTCGCTGCCCGAGTTGCTGGCGGGTCTGCATTTGACCCTTCGGGAGGCCGGCGAATCGGGCGACCGTGATCGGGGGGTCGGCGCGAACGTACTGGACGGGCCCTGTCATGCCGTGGTGCACCTGATGCAGGAGCTCGCGGCCCGGGGCGAAACACTGTGCGCCGGCGACATCATCACCACCGGCACGATCACGGACGCCCAGCCGCTGCAACCCGGGCAGCGCTGGCAGTCCTCAATCGAGGGCGTCCCGGGTCTTGCCGGGCTGCGACTGAGCGTCCGGGCGTAACGTCCACCGACAAAGAGCCCATGACCGAGCCCATTGATCGCGCCGCCATCGCGCGCGCTGCCCGTCGAATCGATCCCCATGTGCGGCGCACGCCCGTCATGGAAGTGGTCACACCCGTCGGAGCGCTGACCTGCAAGCTCGAAATGTTGCAGGTCAGCGGCAGCTTCAAGGCCCGCGGAGCCTTCAATGCTCTGCTCGAGCACCTGGAGGCGGGCGGTTCCAGGCGGGTCGCGGCGGCCTCGGGGGGGAACCACGGTATCGCGGTGGCGACCGCCGCACGCGAACTCGGCTTTACCGCCGACATCTTCGTACCGGGCACCATCCCGACAGCGAAACGGGCGCGCCTCGAAGGTCTAGGCGCAAGTGTCCACGCGGTCGGAAGTGAGTACGCGCACGCGTTCGAGGCGTTCGAGTCGCATGTCGCCGCGAACGAGGTCCTGGCATGCCACGCCTACGACGCGCCGGCGACCGTGGCCGGGCAGGGCACCGTTGCGCGCGAATGGCTGGCGCAATGCCCGGACCTCGACACTTTGCTGGTAGCCGTCGGCGGCGGCGGCCTGATCGCCGGTGTGAGCGCATGGACTGCCGGAACACCCCGCGTCGTCGGCGTCGAAACGGTCGGCTGCCCGACCCTCGATCGCGCACTGGCTGCCGGCGGACCCGTCGACGTGGAGGTCTCGGGACTCGCCGCAGACGCACTCGGCGCGCGCCGACTCGGCTCGCTTGCCTGGTCGATCCTCGGGAGCGGCCTGCTGGCCGGCACCTGCCTCGTCGATGACGAGGCCGTCACCGCCGCGCGCCGCTACGCCTGGCGCGAATGGCGACTGCAACTCGAACCGGGTGGCGCCACGGCACTCGCCGCAGCGCTTTCAGGCGCATACGCCGGCCCACCTGGCGAACGGCTCGGGGTACTCCTCTGCGGAGCCAACGCGGGGCCGGTCGAGCCCTGAATGCCCGCGACGCGACCGCGGAAACATCGGAAGGAATAGTGCCGCGTCTCCGCCAGGAACCGCGGTGCACGCGCGCGTGCACCGCTTGCAGACACAAGTTGTTTCAGCGGAGTCGTAAAACCGACCGTCAATCAGCGGACTCGCCCCGCAAGGTCGGCTTTCTGGGGTATCGTTGACCCATGCCTGACACTACTCCCGCCCAGCGCACCGCTTCGACAGCGCGTTTCGTGCTCATGGCCGGTGCCCTGTTCGTCACCGAGGCGCTTCTGCGCGGCTCGGCCATGCGGGCGGCCATCGCCAGTGCGATCCTCGCGGCCGGAACCGGGCTGCTCATTCTGGCCAAGCGCTCCGACTGACCCGTCGTCGAGCCGCTCCCACTGAAACATGCCAGCCTGCGAAGCGCTGCATGTCGATCGCCATGCCATCGACACCGAACTCCGTGACGTCGGCACGGTAGGGCCCGAATTCGCGCGCCTGGCGGACGTCTATTGCAACAGCCCGCGGGCGGTCGTGTTCCGCGAGCCGTCGACCGAGTGGCGGCTGTTCATGGTGCTCCTGCCCCTGACGTCCCGCCTCTCGCTGATGACCAACCCGATCTTCACGCAGCTCGTGCGGGCGTGGGGTTTGAATCTTCGCGTGATCGGCGTGGATCGCGACAGTCTGGTCTACGACTTCCGCTCACTGCTCAACGACCACATGCTCTCCACGCTGATCGAGTGGCTCGTTCAGGAGGACAGACGCGAGCATCGCCAGTCCGGCGCACGGCGCGCGCCCGCCGACCCCGATTCGGCGCTCGATCTGTTGTTCTCGGTGCTGGCGGACGACATGCTCACCGTGCTCGAGAAACGGCGCGACGACTGGGGCCGACATCTCGACGAACGTCACCGGTTGGAGCCGGGCGTGCCGGAAAGCCTGTTCGATCGGTCCAGCCGCTACCCGGACTTCATGCACGCCTGCAGACAGGCGCTTCGTGATGGCGCGATCGACGTGCCGTTCTATGGGCGGATCCTGCGCTCGATCGACGAGCGTGAGCACCTGTTCGAACAACGGGCGGGTCGCATCATCTTCGATGCACTTCGGGAGGAAACCCTCGACAGACTTTCCCGGGCCGGCGTCGGCCATCATCTCGGCTGCTACAACTGGCTGCGCATCGGTCCGCGCCATGCGGGTCAGCGCGCCCACATCCTGGAACGCCTGCCCTCGTTCGCCGCCTGCCTGTCGGAAACCCTGCTACCCATCGAGACGCTGCGGCTGGAGCAACAGGACGTCGAAGACCTCTATGCCCCCACGGGCACGGCGATCGAACACGCCGAAAGGGAATCGGGGCCGCGGCCGCAGGCGCCGGCCTTCGATCTCGCCGCGATCGCATCGGGCGCCGCGCGAATGGACAACCTCGCGCATGCGCACCGCCTGAAGCAGGCGGTCGACGCGGGCCAGGACCGTGCCGTGATCCACGCGCTGGCCGCCCGCTTCGGCGTGTCCGAGAACACGATCCGACTGCTATGGCACGACCGCCCCGAAGCGCTCGGCCAACCACCGACCTGGCATCTGGCCGAGATCCTGCTGCGCCTGGACGCGTTGCCCCGCCGGGAATGGCCGGACACGCCGGCCGCCTGGGAGCAGCTTGCCGCCAGCGCCGTCCCGACCACCGTCAGCGGCTGAAGCACGCTCGGCAGACAGTGATCAGGCCGGCTTCAGATCGTCGGCACCGATGTAGATGCGGTTCCAGGTCGGGCTGATCACCAGTTCGTTGATGCAGACATGCGCGGGCGCGTTCGCGATGTATGCAATGGCGTCTCCGACATCCTCCGGCTTGAGCATACGCTCGAGATCGGCCTCCGGCGGCGGGCTCGGCCGCAGACGCATGATCGGTGTGGCCACCTCACCGGGGCAGACCATCGTGGCGCGCACTCCGTTGCGCCCTTCTTGGTCGTTGATGCTCTCGACGAGCGGTGCGAGGCCCTGCTTCGTGGCGCCATAAGCGGCACCGGTGAACGGCAGGTAGCGCCAACCCGCCCAGGACGAGACGACGATGATGGTGCCCCGGCCGGCTTTGCGCATCTCCGGCAATACCGCGCACACCGAGTTGGCCACACCCTCCAGATTGATGCGCGAAACGCGCGCAAAGGAAGCGGCGTCGAGATCGCGCCAGTAGCGGTTCGGGACGTTCGTGCCGGCGCTCGCGACCAGCACCGACATCGTGCCGTGCTCGGACTGCAGACGGGCCGCGGCGTCGGCGACCGCCTCGGCATCGGCCACGTCCAGCGCAACGCCCCGGGCGTTCACGCCCACGGCCCGAAGGGTCTCGAGCGCTTCGTCGATCTTCTCCTGGCGTCGCCCGGAAATCACCACCGTATGGCCCGAACGGCCCAACGCCGTGGCCGCCGCCAGACCGATGCCCGTGGCACCGCCGGTGACCCAGGCAAGACCCCGGTTCTGGTTTGTCGTCGTCATCGTCACCTCCTCGTTCAGATTCCTTGCAAGTCGACACGCCCTGCGAGATCCGGTCCCGCAGGCGTTCCACGTGTTCCCCACCAGCGCAGGAACCGCTCTGCATCGGTGAAGCCCAGAC
>JAUIAI010000129.1 GCA_030425615.1 Gammaproteobacteria bacterium | reverse complement strand
TGCGAACGGTCCAGTTGTAGTCGTAGTACGGGGGCGTGGTGTAGAAGACCTTCACGTTGCCGGTGTCGATCTTGCCGCCCTCGACGAGCTTCTCCCAGACCTTGATGTTCAGCGCGCCGGCATCCACCTTGCCACCGGCCACGGAGAACGCGGTGGCATCGTGCGCCCCGGAGAAGGCGATGCGCATGTCGTTGTCGGGCTGGATGCCGGACTTCATCAGGAACGAGCGGGGCATCAGATGCCCGGACGTGGACGAGGGCGAACCGAACGCGAAGGTCTTGCCCTTGAGGTCCTCGAGCGAGGAGATGCCCGAATCGGTCGTGGTGATGAACACCGACTTGAACGTCTCGTCCTCGGCCCGCTGGATGATGGGCTCGACCTCTCCGTTCGAGCGGATGTTGGCCTGCACGAAGGTGAAGCCGCCGAACCAGGCGAGGTCCACCTTCCCGCTGACCAGCGCTTCGACCGCGGCCGCGTAATCGGTCACCGGAACGAAGCTGACCTCCATGCCGGTCTTCTCGGAGAGGTACTCCCCCAGCGGCGTGAACTTGCGCTGGAGTTCGGTGGGGGCTTCGTCGGGAATCGCGGTGACCCGCAGTTCCTCGGCCGCGGTGGCCGAAAGCGGCAGCGCCGTGCCCATGGCAACGGCGCTGATCGTGAGGATACGACGGAGAATGGATCGCATGAGGTCTGACTCCGAATAGTGACAGTGGAGGGTCGGGGCTTTACAGCAGCTATGACTGAGGGAACGCCGGGCGAAGAGGGGCAACGAGGGCCGGCAGCTCGGAAGGAACACGAACCTTAGCAGAAAGGAAGCCGCGAGTCCCGAAGACGGTGAGGGTCCCGGGCCGGCTTTTGTCTCGTCCGACAGGGGCTGTCGTCGCAGCGGCGCGGGCCTTACAGGCGAGGTCCCGGGCGCCCACGCTCAGATCGGCCGCCCGACCGTGAGATTGCGCATCTGTCTCAGCCTGGGGAGAAGTTCGGCGATCGACACGAAAGGGTGGATCCTGCGGGCGGCCTCGATGCTGTCGATGGCCGCCTGGGCATCACCGGCGCGGATCGCGATCAGTGCACGCCCGGACAGCGCCCCGTAGTGCCTGGGCTGCCGGGCGAGCGTCTCGGCGATATCCGCGAGGGATCGCTTGTCCTCCCCCATCTCGTAGTAGGTCGTCGCGCGCTGGTTCCAGCCCTCGGCGTAGCCCGGGGCCTCGTCGATGACCTGATCGAGCAACCGGATCGCGGCGGGGAAATCACCCGCCCGCCGGGCCGCCAGGGCCTCGCGCATCCAGCCGTCGATCGTGGGCTCACCGGCGCGCAGCCAGACGTGCCAGAGACGCGCGTCGAGCACGCCCGCCACCTGCGGCGAGCGCGCCTGCCCGAGGCTGTCGAGCAGGGACTCGATGCGGGCCTGCCGTTCCGGCGGATTCTCCCAGGCCCGGGCCGGTGACACGCCCCCCAGGCCCAGCGAGATGACCAGGACGGCGAGGACGCGGACGCAGAGTGCTGACATGGCGGCTCACCCTTGTTCGCAACGATGCTTTCTAAGGTAGCCGCACCGCCCGCGGGCAGGGTCAAGACCCCGGCGGCGACATGGAACACCCGTCGGCGGCTCTGGGATGGGCTCCGCGGCTATCGAGCCGGGTCAGTGCCTGCCGAAGGAGCGGGTGCTCGACAATCAGATCGCGCTCTCGAATAATCGAGAGCGCCCAATCGGCCGATGCACCACCGAAGAACGGAGACATCCAACCCCCATGCTGACCCCCGACCAGATCGAGCAGTACCACACCGACGGATACGTGATTCCCGACTTCCGCCTGCCGGCGGAGACGCTCGAGGCCATCAAGGCCCGGCATCGCTCCCTGCTCGCGGATCATCCAGAGCATCCGGAGTTCCGCGATTACTGCCCGGCTCTGCTCGACTACGACGTCGGGTTCCTGGAGTTCTGCCGCAACGACGAGATCCTGGACATGGTTGCCCAGCTCATCGGACCGGACATCGCGCTCTGGAACAGCAGCTTCTTCGCCAAGCCCGCTCACGACGGCAAGCGCACGCCCTGGCACCAGGACGGCGAGTACTGGCCGATCGTGCCGCTCGCCACCTGCACAGTCTGGCTGGCGGTGGACGATTCAACCACGGAGAACGGCTGTCTGCGGGTTCTGCGCGGCTCGCATCGCGATCGGCAGCTCAAGGCGCACCACACCTCCGGCGACACAGACGTCACGCTCACCCAGGAACTGGATGCCGATCAGTACGACGAATCGCAGGCCGTGGATCTGGTGCTCGAGGCAGGCCAGATTTCCCTGCACGACGTCTATCTGCTGCACGGCTCCGAGGCGAACCGCTCGCCGCGTCCGCGGCGCGGCATGACCATGCGTTTCATGCCGACGACCAGCGTTTTCGACCGCGAACTCGCGCATCGCAAGGCGGAACAGATGAAGATCACCGATCACGCCGAGCGCTCGGTGTTCCTGGTGCGCGGCACGGACCGCTCGGGCCGGAACCGGTTCGCCAGCGCGTGAGACCGCGCCTGGCCCAGGGCGTGGCGGCTGGGTTCGAACGGGGCGGCGGCGAGACCGCCCCGCTGTCGCGGCAGGGCGCGGCCTGCGCGCCGGCTCAGGCCCGGTAGGAGTCGTCGATCCGGTCGAGTTTTCTCATCAGCGCGGCGAATTCGAGCGAGCCGACGCCGCTGCCGTCGCGCACCTCCATCTCGGAGAACCGGTCGGTATCCCGGCCCGATTTCGCGGCGATCTCGTCGGACATCACGCGCACCTTGCCCGCGGCCATGGCGTCGAGCTGTACCTGGCACGCACGCTCGAGCCGGTACAGATGCAGGAATGCCTCGGCCACCGTACGGCCCACGGTGAGCAGACCGTGGTTGCGCAGGATCATGGCGCGCTTGTCGCCGAGGCTCGCGAGCAGGCGGTCGCGTTCGTCCTCGTAGAGGCTCACGCCTTCGTAGTCGTGATAGGCGATCTTGCCGAAGAATCCGGTCGAGGTCATGGAGATGGGCAGCAGACCGTCTTCCAGCGCGGCGACCGCCATGCCCGCGCGGGTGTGCGTGTGCATCACGCACTGGTTGGCCTCGCTGTCGGCCATGTGCACCGCCGAGTGAATGACGAAGCCGGCGCGCGAGACCGGGTAGTCGCTCTGGCCGATCACGTTGCCTTCGAGATCGATCTTGACCAGATTCGAGGCGCACACCTCGTCGTAGTTCAAGCCGTAGGGGTTGATGAGGAAGTGGTGCTCGGGTCCGGGCACGCGCGCGGTGAGGTGGCCGTAGATGAGCTCCGTCCAGCCGAAATGATCCACGAGGCGGTAGGCGGCGGCGAGCTGTACGCGCAGTTCGCGTTCGGCACCCGACGCCGGAAGATGACTGACGTTCTGAGGTTGGGCCATGCGTGTCTCCTAGTGTCTTGAACGGCCGTGCGGACCAGTCGGCCATGGTGCAGCGAGCCCGTCTTCGCGGTCAAGTCCCGTGCGGATCGCTCACCTTCGGCCAGAGCGCGCGCGTGACCTGCTCGTGCACGAGCGCGCGCATGTCCATCGACCCCGTGCCGGGAGTGCCCAGGTAGAGGATCTCGCGCGCGACGGGCGCGAAGCCCGCATGGAAGTGCTGCGAAGACTTCACCACCCATGCCCGGGTGCGGGCCGGGTCGCTGCCCACGGCCGTGAAGCAGTTCGGGTCGAACGCCTGCACGCGGCTGTCGTTGACGATCACGTCGATGGCCTGCGCGTCGTCGTCGGCCGGGCCGATACGAAGGCGGGCCGCGCGCCCCAGTGGCACCTTGGCATCGCCGAACGTCTGCAATGTGCCTTCGGAGAGGGTCATCACGGTGACCTGCGCGTCGACGGGGTTCCCCGAACCCGGGCCGAGCTTGCCCCCCAGGCGCATGGACAGCCGTGCGCCCTCGCCGGCGTCGAAGGCCAGCATCACGGCCACGGGATCCCACACGGGGGAGATCGCGAAACCGCCGACCCCGCGTTCGATCAGCCGGGCCAGTACGAACGTGGAATCGCCGCCCGAGCCGATGCCGGTGTTGTCCGCGGTGTCGGCGAGCACGATGGGGGTGTCGCCCGGACCGGCCGCCAGGACATGGTCGATGCCTTCGTCGATCGTGAGGAAGGGCGGGACCAGCGAGTCGCGCTCCGACCAGATCCAGGCTCCGAGCTCGTCGGCCAGCCGCTGCGCAAGCGCCGCGTCGTCGTCGGTGATCACGAGCACGCGTGTGCCGACCTCGGGCGTGTCACCCCACGGGAAGCCGTGCGCCAGCGACACCGAGAGCACTTCGGGCCGCTGCTCGAGCTCCTGCATGCGCCGCACGAAACCGATCATCGGTTCACGCGTCGTGGGGTAGAAGCCGAGCATCCTGCAATCGTGTATCGCCTGTGCGGGGCGCAGCCCCTCGTCGAGCATGCGTTCGCAAAGGGTGAACACTTCGTGCGCGCGGGGCACGATGTCCACGTGCGGGTACTCCTTGAAGAAGACCATGACGTCGGAGGCCGCACGCTTCAGTTCCGTCAGGTGTCCGTGCAGGTCGAGTTCCGCCAGGATCGGTACGCCGGGGCCGACCTTCTCGCGCACGCGGGCGAGCAGATCGCCCTCGGCGTCCGGGTAGCCGTCGGCGATCATCGCACCGTGCAGCGACAGCAGCACGGCGTCCACCGGCATGGCCGCCTCGAGATCGGCCAGGATCTCGTCGCGCAGCGCCTCGTGGGTGGCGCGCGTGGTGTTGCCGGCCGGCAGCGCGAACGCGGCGAGCCCCGGGATCACCGTCCACCCGCGTGCCTGCGCGCGCTCGCGCCAGACGACGAGCGGCAACGAGAACGGCGAGGGTGGCTCGCCGTATTCGCCGTGGCGCAGCATCATGGTCTGCTCGAACAGACCCATGCCGGTGGGGACCGGCGAGAAGGAGTTGGTCTCGGTGCCGAGGCAGGCGGTGAACAGGCGGCGAGTCATGGCGGGTTCCGTGGTGTGAGCGGCCATAGAATAGCCGCGATGTGCCGCACGGCCGGTACTCCGGGCGCCCGGTTCCGCCTCGCGGGAGCGGCGCGGGTCCGGCGGCGCCGGCGGCAACAACCGAAACCACAGGGAGACAGCATGAGTGCCACCGCAAAACCACGCTGGGTGAACCGCCCGGAGGGCTCGAACTGGGGCGACTTCGGCCCCGACGACCAGCTCGGCCGGCTCAACCTGCTCACGCCCGAGAAGGTCCGCGAGGGGGCGGCGGAGGTGCGAGAGGGGCTGCGCTTCTGCCTGAGTCTGCCGCTGGACCTGCCCGGCGGCAACGTGCTCAACCCGCGCCGCCATCCGCCGCGGCTGAGTCCGACGCGCGCGGGTCACGTGCCCCGCTGGATGTTCGAGGTGGGCAGCATGACCGACGGCGCCACCGACGTCATCAACGACGACGCGGTGCTGCTGCATCTGCAGTATTCGAGTCAGTGGGACAGCTTCGCGCACGTCGGCAGCCTGTTCGACGCCGACGGCGACGGCAAGCCCGAGCGGGTGTTCTACAACGGCTACCGCGGCGGAATCGAACTGCCCGACGTCGACCGGAACGACCCCAACCCGACCAGCGCCGCGCGGGCGCTGAGCATCGACAAGTTCTCCGCCACCCCCATCCAGGGCAGGGGCGTGCTCGTGGATCTGCACCATCATCTCGGCAACGGGCGGGAGATCGTCGGCTACGACGATCTCATGCGCATCATGGAGGCCGACGAGGTGGAGGTCACCCCCGGCGACATGTTGCTGCTGCACACGGGATTCGCCCAGCAGCTGATCGACTGGGGCGGCAACCCGGATCCGGATCTGATCCACGCCGTCTGCCCGGCCCTCGACGGGCGCGACCCGCGGCTGCTGCAGTGGATCACGGACAGCGGCATCGCGGCGCTGATCGCCGACAACTACGCGGTCGAGGACTCGGGACTGGAGAAGCCGGCCGGGCGCTGCGCCCAGATGCCGTTGCACGAGCACTGCCTGTTCAAGCTTGGCGTGCCCCTTGGCGAGATCTGGTACCTCACCGAGCTGGCGCGATGGTTGCGGGCGAACGGCCGTTCGCGTTTTCTGCTGACCGCACCGCCGCTGCGACTGCCGGGCGCGGTGGGTTCGCCGGCGACCGGAGTCGCCACGGTCTGAAGCGGGCGGTCGTCGGGGCCGGACGCAGGGACGAACCCCTGCACCGGTTCCCGTCAGATCCCGACGTTGTCGAGCAGGCGCGTCCCGCCGAGCCGCGCCGCACCGAGAACGATGAGGCGCCGCGAGTGGTCCGTCGGCCGGGTCAGTTCGTCGGCGTCGCGCACACTGATGTAGTCGGGCTCCCAGCCGGCCGCCGCGAGCTCCGCCATTGCGTCACGCTCCAGGGCCGGGTAGCGGTCATTGCCCGCGCGCACCGCCTGGGCCACGGACGTCAGCACGCGGAAGAGACGGGGTGCATCGGCGCGGTGTGAGTCGCCGAGATAGCCGTTGCGCGAGGACAGCGCGAGCCCGTCGTCGGCCCGCACGGTCTCGCAGGGAACGATGCGCACCGGCAGCGCGAACTGACGCGCCATCGCCGAGATCATCAGCAGCTGCTGGTAATCCTTCCGGCCGAACATGGCCGCATCGGGCTGCACGATCGAGAACAGCTTGAGCACGACCGTCGCCACACCGCGAAAATGACCGGCCCGTGCCGCGCCCTCGAGTTCGTCAGCATGCGCGGGGGCGG
Source organism: Gammaproteobacteria bacterium (assembly GCA_030425615.1). Classification (GTDB taxonomy): domain Bacteria; phylum Pseudomonadota; class Gammaproteobacteria; order Burkholderiales; family Burkholderiaceae_E; genus JAUIAI01. Next base: position 358 of record JAUIAI010000129.1, on the reverse strand, counting down.
GGGCCACGTGATAGGTCTGCGGATGCGGATACATGACCGATTCGTCGGGCGCGAACAAGTGGGCCACGCCCGCGTCGGTCAGCTTCCGGCAGTCGCTCTCGAAGGTACGCGGATAGCGTTCGAAATCCTCGCCCCCGCCGAACTGCAACCGGTTGACGAAAATGCTTGCCACGACCGTATCGGCGTGCCGCGTCGCTTCGCGCACGAGTGCCAGGTGACCGTCGTGAAGATTGCCCATGGTGGGCACGAAGGCGACGCGGCCGCAGCCGGCACGGGCGGTGCGAATGGACTCGATCGTTTCGTGGATCTGCATCATGAATACATCGTCACGGTATGGGCCACCGCTTCGCGAGGCACA
>JAUIAI010000128.1 GCA_030425615.1 Gammaproteobacteria bacterium | reverse complement strand
TAGAAGACTCCGTTCCAGGCAATGGCGGTGGCGGCACAGGCCAGGCTCACGGCGTAGACCAGCGCCAGAGGCGGTGAGGCCGGAAGCGCGGCGAGCGCCCCGCAGGTCACCCCCATGATGAGCCCGAGCACACCGAGCAACGTGGCTGGCTTCACGTAGCGATCGGCCACGTGCCCCCAGAACGGACGTCCGGCGATACTGGCAAGTTGCGCACCGGAGAGGACCGCCGCGGCCGCCGCCAGCCCGAAGCCGTGCTCCAGATGCAGATAGCTGACGAGAAAGGTCAGCAGACAGATCTGGGTGACCGCGTACACGAGCGACGTCCACGCCAGCCGCCGCAGTCCCGGCCGCGCAAAGACCAGCCTCAGGGGCGTCACCACGGACAGGCCGCCGAGCCGGATCGAATGGTCGAGATCCCGGTCGAAGATGCGGCGCGCGGGCTGCATGGCGAGACTGACGATCAGGAACGCGGCGGCGACGATCCAGAAGGCGGCGCGCCATCCGAGCATGAGAAAGAGCCAGGGAGCGATCAGGCCCGCGAGCGCGACGCCCAGTGGCACACCGGTTTGCTTGAGCGAAAAGATCAGGCCTCGGGAGCGAGCCGGCGCGTGGCGCCCGAGCATGTCGGCCGCGCTCGGATTGGCGAGACCGTAGGCCGTGCCGATGCCGACGGCGCCCAGCAGAAGCAAGGGCAGAATTCCGGCCGGCATGACCGCCAGACCGACCGCGGCCAGCACCACCGTCAGCTGGCAGAAACGCAGAGCGCCGTAGCGCCTCACGTAACCGCTGCCGGCGAGTCCCGAGAGCATGGCCAGAACATAGACCACCCCGACGAACACCCCTACCCTCTCGGGCGCGTAGCCGAGCATCGGCGCAACCGCCGGAGCCAGTACGACCGGCACACCCTGGCCGAGCGCGGCCAGGGTCTGGGTGGCCAGTGTGATCGTCAGTGCCAGCCAGGGACGCTGACCGGCCTCGCCGTCTCCGGCCTCGCCGTCTCCGGCTGTCGGATCAGACACGCTCCAGACACATGGCCACGCCCATGCCGCCACCGATACACAGCGTCGCCAGACCCTTGCGGGCCTCACGACGCCGCATCTCGAAGAGCAGCGTGTTCAGGATGCGGCAGCCGGACGCGCCAATGGGGTGGCCGATGGCAATGGCACCTCCGTTGACGTTGACGATGTCCGGATTCCAGCCCATGTCCTTGTTGACCGCGCACGCCTGGGCGGCGAACGCCTCGTTGGCCTCGACCAGTTCCAGGTCGCCGACCTGCCAGCCGGCGCGCTCCAGCGCCTTGCGTGAGGCTGGGATCGGCCCCGTGCCCATGATCTTGGGGTCCACCCCGGCCGTGGCGTAGGAGACAATGCGCGCCAGCGGCGTGATACCGCGACGCTCCGCCTCCGCGGCGCTCATGACCAGCGCCACGGCGGCACCGTCGTTGATGCCCGAGGCATTACCGGCGGTCACGCTGCCGTCCTTGTCAAAGGCCGGCCGCAGCTTGGTCATGCCGTCGAGCGTGGCCCCGTGGCGGATGTACTCGTCCTGATCCACGACGGTCTCCCCCTTGCGGGTCTTGACCGTGACGGCGGCGATCTCGTCGGCGAAACGACCCGCCTTCTGGGCCGCCTCGGCCTTGTTCTGGCTGGCCAGGGCGAATTCATCCTGCTGACCCCGGGAGATCTCCCACTGGGACGCGACGTTCTCGGCCGTGTTGCCCATGTGGTAGCCGTTGAAGGCATCCCAGAGCCCGTCCTTGATCATGGTGTCGATCAGCTTCAGATCGCCCATCTTCTGGCCGGCCCGCAGGTAGGCGGCATGGGTGCTGAGCGACATGCTCTCCTGGCCGCCGGCGACCACGATGTCGGCGTCCCCGAGGGCCACGTGCTGGGCCGCCAGCGCGACCGCGCGAAGCCCGGAACCGCAGACCTGATTGATGCCCCACGCCGCGCTGGAAATGGGCAGACCCGCGGCGATGTGCGCCTGGCGCGCGGGATTCTGCCCTTGCCCTGCCGTCAAGACCTGGCCCAGAATGGTCTCGGAGACGTCTTCCGGCGCGACACCGGCGCGCTCGAGCACCGCGCGAATCGCCACCGCCCCCAGCTCATGCGCGGGCGTGTTGGCGAATGCGCCATTGAAAGAACCTACGGGCGTGCGCGCAGCCGCTGCGATTACGATTTCAGTCATGAGCCATTCCCTCGAGTCGATCAGCTTGCGGCCTCACGGCCGATCCTGAATGCACGGTATTGTGCGCCGCACCATGCATGAAGGCAAGTCCGTACCCGCCTCTAATCCCATGTCGAACGACCCAGGAACTCGCCCCGCATGATCGCCCCGACGCTCGTGAATCTGCCCGTTTCCGTACTGGAGCAAATGCACAGACTCCTGGAAGCGGGAGCGCCCTATCGTACTCTTGCGGCCGTTCACCGGGACCCTCCGCAAACCCCATGCGCGCCATGGTTTCGCAATTTCTGGGCGCTGGGCGAAAGCGCGCGCTTTCCGGGCGCGCAAGAGGTGTTCGAAGCCCCCGAACTCCTCGAGGCGGCACGCGAGGCGAGCGGTTGCACGTTGATCCGCCCGCTGGCGATGATGACCAACCTCAATCTGCCCTCGCCCGCGGCGCCGGTACACCGTGACCTGCCGTTCTACCGCGGCGCGCACCAGCGGGAAGTGCCCAGCTGGCTGCTCGCTCCCATGGGGGTGTCCGGCCTGTTCGACGCATGGTCGATTCCTGTCGCATCGGCCCTGATCTGGTTCTACCACGGCGAGGGCGGCGGTTTCGAATACTGGCCCAACGGGCTGGACCGGGATTCGATCGTCTTCGAGGACACGGGCAGTGGATGCTGCCTGATCGCCGACAACGAGGCGCTCTATCATCGCGTGGCCCGGATCGGTCGCGAGGGGCAGGCGCTCCCCGGAAATCGTGTGCCGTACGAAGCGCTACTGCACCGCGACACCCGTGGCTGGTCGCTGCGCGTGGGCGATGACGAACTCGCCCGCTACGCCGCGGGCGAAGTGCGTGCATCCGTGCTCTGGAAAGCCTACGCGTTCCGGGACGCCGAGGATGCCCGCTTCCAACTGGAAGGCGGCGACCGGCTGACACCGCAACGGATCGTCGAGACGTTCCAGGAAGACCTGGAGAGCCGCGGAATCCGCGTGTCGCCACCGGAGTCGCTGACCGGAGACGACGACTGGGGCCGGGCCATCCGTGAAACCTACCGTGCGCCCCAGCCGCCCGAGCGCCACGACACCGCGCGCGCATCCGGCTGAGAGCCCGCTCAGAGAACGAGCTGCGACTGCGTGATCAGTGCCACCTGTTCACCGCCCTCGACGTCGATGCGCGTCTGCCAGACCGATAACCGACGCCCCACCCGGACCGGCCTGGCTTCGGCGACGAGGACCTGCCCCTGCGACGCGCCGGACAGGAAGTTCGTCTTGCTCTCGATGGTGGTCGTGCCCCTGGCACCCTCCGGCAGGTTGAGGTAGGCGCCCAGGGCGCCCACAGAGTCCGCCAGACTCATCAGAACCCCGCCATGGGCGATTCCGCCGGCGGTGCACAGTTCGGCACGAACGGTGAGACGCGCACGCACGCAGTCGGCGTCGGCACTCTCGAGTTCGATACCCAGGGTCCCGGCAAACGGCATGCGGGCAAGCAGATCGGCGGTCATATCGGTGTCAGAAAGGCAGGCCGACGTAATTCTCGGCCAGGGACGACAACGCGTTGTCGGACGAGAACAGATAGTCCAGCTCGGTCTGCTGGAGTTTCAGATCATAGGCCGACATCTCCGGATACCGGTGCAGCAGAGACGTGAGCCACCAGGAGAACCGCTGCGCCTTCCAGACGCGCGCCAGGGCCTTGCCCGAGTACTCTTCCAGGCCCTGATCGTCGCCCTGCTGATAGTGCGCAACCATCGCATGATAGAGATAGTAGATGTCCGAGGCCGCGCTGTTCAGGCCGCGGGCCCCGGTGGGCGGAACGATGTGGGCCGCATCCCCGGCCAGGAACAGCCGGCCGTAGCGCATCGGCTCCGCAACGAAACTGCGCAGCGCGGCGATGCTCTTCTCGATGGACGGCCCGGTCTGCATGCGCGCGGCCACGTCCCCGGGCAGCCGGCGCTTCAGTTCGTCCCAGAACACATCGTCCGGCCAGTCTTCGACCGTGTCCGTCAGTGGAACCTGGATGTAGTAGCGGCTCAGCACATTCGAGCGCAACGAACAAAGCGCGAAGCCGCGCTCGTGGCGGGCGTAGATCAGTTCGGAATCCACCGGAGGGGTGCGCGACAGCACGCCCAGCCAGCCGAACGGATAGACACGTTCGTATTCGCGCAGCACGTCGGCCGGAATCGACTTGCGGCTGACACCGTGAAAGCCGTCCGCGCCGATCACGTAATCGCATTCGATGCGCTCGCTGTTGCCTCCCCGGCTGAAGGTGACCGACGGCGAACCGGAATCCAGACCGTGAAGCACGACGTCGTCCACCTCGTGCAGCACCATGCCGTTCAGCTTCTCCCTCGCGTCGTAGAGGTCACGGGTGAGCTCGGTCTGACCATAGACGACCACGGAGTTGCCGCCGGAATACTTGTGCAGATCGACCCGGTGCAGAACCCCGTTGTCGGAGATGTTGAAACCCTCGTGGATCTGCCCCTCGGTGTCCATGCGCTCGCCGCACTGCGCCTCACGCATCAGCTTGGCGAAGCCATGCTCGAGCACGCCGGCGCGGATGCGGCCCAGGACGTAGTCGCGGGTGTGCTTCTCGAGCACGATCGTGTCGATCCCTTTCAGATGCAGCAGCTGGGACAACATCAGTCCCGACGGACCGCCACCGATGATGCATACCTGGGTCTTCATGCGGATCTCCTCCAACCTGTTGATCGAAGCCGCCGCGCCTCTCCTGAGACCGCGCTTCGCGACTGGACGCAAAACTATCGCGGGGCGATCGGTGATAATTGCCATAACCGGACAAGAACTTGCCAATAGCGAACATGCGCCGCGACGGGAAAGCCCGAATCGTCAACTACACGCTCTTCGGCGAGATCGCCGATGTACCTTCGCTCGTGCATTGCGAGACGCTCGAAGCACGGGCCCCCCGCCACGACCGCCGGCTCGGCGTGCACCGTCATCCTCGTCTGCATCAATGGGTCCTGCTGGTGCGGGGGTCGGGACAAGTCCAGATCGAAGCGGACGACCTGCCGATGCAGGCGCCATGCCTCGTGAACATCCCGCCCGGCGTGGTCCACGCGTTCCGCTTTGCCCGCGACGCCGCGGGCTGGGTGGTGACCCTGTCGAGCGAACTGTTCACCCGGTCCGGCGCTGAGACGGAACGGCTTCGCACTATGCTCATGAACCCCGGCGTGACGGCCTGTGCGCCCGACATGATCGCCCTGGCACGCGCGATACAGCACGAATACGACACGCGGGCGTTCGCGGCCGACCACGTCGTGGCCGCCCAGGCCCTGCAGATGTTCGGTCTGGTCGCCCGCGCGATGCACGAGGGACCAGTCACGACGATCGGTGCCCGCGCCGACCATCACCTTCGCCGGTTCGCCGAGTTGGTGGAGGCACACTGGGCAGAGCATCGCCCGGTGGCCGAGTACGCGCGCGCGCTGGGCATCACCGCGCACCACCTGGGCCGCCTGACCCGCGCGGCGAACGGCCAGACGCCGCGCCAGTGGGTTGCCGAGAGGGTACTGCACGAGGCGCGACGCACGCTCGCCTACAGCGATCTGTCGATTGCCGCGATCGCGTCGCGGCTCGGCTTCACGGATCCGGCCCATTTCAGCCGGTTCTTTCGACGCGCCACGGGCCGTTCGCCGAGGGAGTTCCGAAACGGCGTTCCCTCGATCGGCTGACCCGCACGGAATCCGTCCGGGCTTGTGCAAACGGGTGCGCCGCGCGGAATCACCCCAGGCCGGGTCGGACCGGCGAGATCTCGTCAGGATTCAGTCCCTGGTCGACGATGTCGGCCGGAACGCTGCGCCCGAGCACGAGGGCAGCCGCGAGACGCGCCATCCCCGGCGAACTCTGCACACCGTAGCCCCCCTGCCCCGCGAGCCAGAAGAAGCCTTCCGCTTTCGCCGAGAAGCCGAGCACCGGGGACTTGTCGGCCACGAAACTGCGTAGTCCGGCCCACTTGTTCTCGATACGCCGGATATCGAGGGAGAACGCGCGCTGGATCCGGTCGACGCAGACGGCCACGTCCAGTTCGTCCGGCTGGGCATCCGCGGGCGCCTGCGCGTCCTCGTTGGCCGGTGACAGCAACAGGCGGCCAGCATCGGGCTTGAGATAGAAACGCTCGTCGATATCGACGGTCAACGGCAGTCCGGAGGGGTCGAAGCCCTCGGGCGCGGCGACGATCAGCGCCGTGCGGCGCTTGGGCACCAGACCCACCCGTTCGGCGCCGGCCTGCGCGGCGACCTCTCCGGCCCAGGCACCTGCCGCGTTCACGACGATGGGCGCGGTGATGCGTTGGCCGCCGGCCTCGATCTCCCAGCCGACCCTGCCCCGGGCAAGGGAGTCGACCCGGGCATTCATCGCCAGGGTGCCTCCTCGCGCGCGAAAACTGCGCAGAAAGCCTTCGTGCAAGGCCGCGACGTCGATGTCGCTCCCCGTGGCGTCCAGCAGCCCGCCGGCGCAGTACCCTTCACGCAGCAACGGGACGCGTTCGTGCACCTCCCGGGCGCTCAGCCGCCGGATGGGCGCCTCGGCCGCGAGTTCCGCGTGCATCTGCTCGAGCGCCTCCGCCTGATCCGTCCGCGCGATGAACACGACGTCGCGCGGCGACAGCAGCGGATGCGTCGCGAAGCCTGCCGGGGGTGAGTCGAAGAAGGCTCCGGAGGCGCGGGTGATCGCGCGGATCGACGCCGGCCCGTAGCTGGGCAGGTAGACCGCGGCCGATCGGCCGGTGGAATGGTATCCGGGGCGGGCCTCGGCCTCGAGCAGGATCACGCGGGCATCAGCCGCGATCTCGGCCGCCGCCGAGGCGCCGGCGATCCCGGCACCGATCACCGCGACGTCGTAGGTTCCTCCGGTCATCATCACTCGCAACGGAAACTGTCGGCCGACTCGGCATCCCCGCGGCCCGTGAAGACCG
>JAUIAI010000127.1 GCA_030425615.1 Gammaproteobacteria bacterium | reverse complement strand
TGGGCCTTGGTGCGGCTTGCACCAACCCGTTTCGAAGCATCCTGGTTCGGGCCGTCGAGGTGATCCAGGCCCTGGACGAAGCCTTGCGCATCATCGCCACGGTCGACGACGATGCCCCGGCATCGGTCCCGGTCGCCCCACGGCCCGGCACTGGTCACGCAGCCACCGAAGCGCCGCGAGGACTGCTCTACCACCGGTTCGAGCTAGATCATGAAGGGCTGATCACGCAAGCGCGGATCGTTCCGCCGACGAGCCAGAATCAGCGACGCATCGAGGAGGATCTGCGCACCGTGGTCGAGCAGGCCATCGACCGGCCCGAAGACGAGCTGCGCCACCTCTGCGAACGCTCGATCCGTAATCACGACCCGTGCATCTCCTGCGCCACCCACTTCCTCAGGCTCACGGTGGAGCGCTCGTGAACGGGCCGCCGGCGTCGGCACGGTTGCTGCTGATCGCTCTGGGCCATTCCTACCGCCGCGACGACGCGGCCGGCGCGGCCGTCATCGATGCCGTGACAGACCGGGATCCGGGTTGCTTCGGGTGCCTGCATCACTCCGGCGATCCGAGCGACCTGATCGATCGCTGGCACGGCCGGGACACGATCCTGGTGGACGCCGCGCCCGCAACCGACCTGACAGGCTGCTTCCAGGTCTTCGAACCGATTCCCGAACCGGGTGCCGCTCTCGACCGCTCCGCGCTCGAGAGGGTCCCTGGCAGCGTCGGCTCGACACACGCGCTGAGCCTGGCTCAGGCACTCGAACTCGCAATGATGCTGGACAGGCTGCCCAGGACCCTCTCGCTGGTTGCCGTGGCCGGCGAGGACTTCGGCTTCGGCGACGGACTCACGCCGGGCACGCATCGCGCCGTGAGCGCGGCAACACGCTGGCTCCTCGCGGCCCGATTTCCCTCTTCCCCATGCGCATGAGGCAAGCCGGCCTGACACTGGCGTGGGGCGTGGTTCGACCCCGCGGTGGGCGCGGTACCGGTGCCGATCGCCGTCGGTTTCATCGCCTGCATGCGACCGGCAGTTGGCCGGATCCGTGTGCCGGACCAGTATGGTGACCGATTCGCGGAACGTTCGTCGAGGCGCCCGCTGGTTGCCCAATTCACTGACCGTTCTTAGGCTGCTGCTCGTCGTGCCCATCGCCGCCCTGCTCTGGTGGCACTACGACCGCCTGGCACTCGCATGCTTTCTGGTGGCAGCCGTGTCCGACTTCGCCGACGGGATCCTCGCCCGCCGCTGGGGAGTCGAGTCGCGCTTCGGTGCGCTCGCCGATCCGGTCGCCGACAAGTTGACGATGCTGGCCACCGCGGCCGTGCTCACCCTGCAGGGCGATCTGCCCCCGGCCTATCTGGGCGCGATATCGCTGCGCGATGTCGTCATCGTCGGCGGCGCCGCCGCCTGGCACCTGCGCTTCGGCGCCGTCGAAATGGCACCAACCCACGTCTCGAAGCTCAACACGCTGGTGAACTTCGTGCTGCTGCTGGGCATCCTGGGCACGCGTGCCGGAGTGCTGCCCGACGGCCCCGTCTGGCATCTGCTGATGCTCACGGCAATCGCGACGACCCTGGTCTCCGGCGCCCAGTACGTCTGGGTCTGGGGGCGACGGGCCTCGAGTCTGCGGGCATGATCCTCGTCAAAGCGCGGATGGCCGAGCATGCGCAAACTGTGAACGTCCGGCTCCCGAAGGGTCCACGACACTAGGAAACAGGCATGACTGGTCCAGATCGACGACGTATCGTCATCCTCGGGGCCGCCGGTCGCGACTTCCACAACTTCAACACTGTTTACCGCGAAGACGGTTCAGTGGAAGTCGTGGCCTTCACGGCCGCCCAGATCCCCGGAATTGCCGATCGCAGCTATCCGCCTGCGCTCGCGGGCGGGCTTTACCCATACGGCATTCCGATTCTCGACGAATCGAATCTGGCCGAGATCGTGCGAGACCGGTCGATCGATGAGGTCGTGTTCGCATACAGCGATGTGAAGCACGAAGCAGTCATGCACAAGGCATCCATTGCCCTGGCGAACGGCGCCGACTTCAAGCTGCTCGGCCCGAACAGCACGATGCTCGAGTCACGCGCGCCGGTGATCGCGGTCTCCGCAGTCCGCACGGGGATCGGGAAGTCACAGGTTTCCAGATGGATATCCCGTCGTGTCAGGCAGCGGGGCCATCGCGCAGGCGTCATACGTCACCCGATGCCTTATGGAGATCTGGCACGCCAGGCGGTCCAGCGCTTCGAATCGCTCGCCGACCTGGCGGCTTCCGGCTGCACGGTCGAGGAGCGGGAGGAGTACGAGCCGCACATTGCCGCCGGGAACATCGTATTCGCCGGGGTCGATTACGCCCGAATCCTCGCCGACGCGGAGGCGGCCTCGGACGTGATTCTCTGGGACGGGGGCAACAACGACTTCCCGTTCATCCGACCGGATCTTCACATCGTGCTCGTCGACCCGCTCAGGGCGGGCCATGAGACGAGCTATCACCCGGGTGAGACCTGCCTGAGAATGGCGGATGTCGTCATCATCGCCAAATGCAACACGGCGGATGCAGCCGGCATAGAGAAGGTCGCCGGATCCGTGCGCATCGTCGCGCCAGACGCCCGGATCGTCCGGGGCGGGTCGGCAATCACTTTGGACGACCGGGCAGCAGTACACGGCAAGCGCGTACTCGTCGTCGATGACGGACCGACACTCACCCATGGCGGCATGCCCTATGGGGCGGGCTATGTCGCGGCAATCGAGGCGGGCGTGGCTGAAATCGTCGACCCGCGCCGGGCAGCAGTCGGCGAGATTCGATCGGCGTTCGATGCGAATCCCCATCTGCAACGGGTACTCCCGGCGCTGGGCTACTCACCCGGACAACTCGAACAGCTGCGAGAGACGATCAACCGGTCCGGTGCTGACCTGGTCGTGTCCGGCACCCCGATCGACCTCGCCGCGCTGATCGGGCTGGATATACCCGTGGTGCGTGCGCGCTATGAGTACGAAGAGACGAGCTCACCCCTGCTTTCGCAGATCATCGACGAGTTCGTTGCCCGCTCCCTGCAGCCGACGACAATGCAGGAGAAGGGCTAGGGCCTGTCGACTGCGACGGGTACCGGATGAGTGTTGACAGGCCCTAGCATGGTGAATCTGAAGAACCGCAGCCTCCTGAGCCTCGACGATCTGACGGCCCCGGAGATCCGCTACCTGCTCCGTCTGGCGGCAGAACTCCAGGGCGCAAAGATGGCGGGCGTGGAGCAGCGCCGACTCGAGGGAAAGAACATTGCGCTCATCTTCGAGAAAGACAGCACCCGCACGAGAACCGGATTCGAAGTGGCCGCTTACGACCAGGGTGCGCATGTCACCTACCTCGGCCCGAGCGGGAGCCAGATCGGGCAGAAGGAGTCGATGAAGGACACGGCCCGCGTCCTCGGACGCATGTACGACGCAATCGAGTACCGCGGCTTCTCCCAGGGGTCGGCCGAGATATTGCGTGATCATGCCGGCGTCCCTGTCTACAACGGCCTGACCGACGAGGCCCATCCCACACAGACGCTGGCCGACTTCATGACGATGCGCGAGTTCACGCACAAGCACCTTTCAGGCATGAAAGTGGTCTTCGTCGGTGACACGCGCAACAACGTTGCGCGGTCGCTTGCGCTGGGTGCGGCCAAGATCGGGCAGCACATCGTCCTGTGCGGTCCGCAGGAGCTGTGGCCGGATGCCGGGTACCAGGAAAGGCTCCAGGCACTGACGCTCGAGAGCGGCGGCCGCTTCGAGGTCCAGGCCGCCCCCGGTCTGGCGCTGCCCGGGGCGGATTTCATCTATACCGACGTCTGGCTCTCGATGGGCGAAGCCAAGGAGAAATGGGCCGAACGCATCCGCCTGCTCTCGCCCTATCGGGTGACGCGCCGGATGATGGCGCTCTCGGGCAATGCGCACACCAAGTTCATGCACTGCCTGCCCGCCTTCCATGACACCGAGACGGCGGTCGGGCTGGAGATCGCACGAGAGTTCGGCGTGGAATGCATGGAGGTGACTGACGAGGTCTTCGAAGGCGCGTCCTCGATCGTGTTCGATCAGGCGGAGAACAGAATGCACACCATCAAGGCGATCCTCGTCGCAACTCTGGGGGCATGAGATGCGGGTGGTCGTGGCGCTCGGCGGCAATGCGCTCCTTCGGCGCGGACAGCCGATGACGGTGGACAACCAGCTTTCGAACGTGAAGCTCGCGGCTTCCGCGATCGCGCCCATATGCAACGGAGATCACGAAATCATCATCACCCACGGGAACGGTCCGCAGGTGGGGCTGCTGGCGCTGCAGAACGCGAACGATCCGGAATCCCGCAGGTTCACCCTCGACATCCTGTGTGCCGAAACCGAAGGGATGATCGGCTATCTCGTCGAGCGCGAACTGATGAACGCGGTTGAATCCGGAGATCGGATCGCCTCGCTGCTCACACTCGTGGAAGTGGCCCGCGACGACCCCGCCTTCGAGACACCCTCGAAGCCGATTGGTCCGCTCTACCCGGAAGCCGAGGCGCACCGACTGGCCCGCGAGCATGGATGGACGGTCGTCCGGGACGGAGACCATTGGCGCCGAGCCGTCGCGTCGCCGCGGCCGCTTCGGATTCGGGAGCTGACGGCCATCGAGGCATTGCTCGCTTCCGGCTATGCCGTCATCTGCGCGGGCGGTGGTGGCGTGCCGGTGACGAAGGACGAATCCGGCCGTTTCACCGGTGTCGAAGCGATCATCGACAAGGACTGGGCCAGCGCGCTCCTGGCGAGCAGCCTGCAGGCGGATCGCTTACTGCTGCTGACGGACGTCGCCGGCGTCTACAAAGCCTGGCGCACCCCCGAAGAGACCCTGATGCCCCGCGTCGAACCCGGATTCATCGAACCTGCCGATTTCGAGGCGGGCTCGATGCGACCGAAGCTCGAAGCTGCTCTTTGGTTCACCAGGCAGACCGGCATGACCGCGGGCATCGGCCGGCTCGAAGAACTCAAGGAGATCCTGGCAGGCTCCGGCGGCACGCAGATCGTCGGGACCGGCGCCTGACGCCCGGCCCGGGCCGACCCTCGATTACCGGACCCGCCTGTTCTCGAAAGCTTCCAGCTGGTCAGGCGTGAGCACTTCGGCGAGGCCTTTCCAATCGAGGTCGGCTCCCGGCTCGGCCAGAGCCACCAGTGTTCCGGGCGACGACAGTTCGAAGGGTTGCCCCGTCTGCTCCTCCAGCAACGATTCGATTCCCGACCGATGCAACGAATCCGGCGCAACGTGGACAACCCGTGCGCCCGGAACGTCAGACGGCTTGAGTTCGGCGCGAGAGGACTTCGAGGGCAGATAGATGGCGCCCGTCGAGAAGTCCACCGCGAACGCCACGATCCCGGGAACGAAGAAGAACAGCAGACCGATCCCGTTCAGGACCGCCACACCGGTATCGATCTGGCCTGCCGATTGCGCGCGTCGTTCGGGATACAGAATCGTTCCGCAGCCGGCGCTTCCGATCGTCACGACAGCGGCGACCAGCAGCGACGTCACTCTGAGCATTGTTCGGTTCTTGATCACCAGTTTCTCCTGGTCATGAGGGAATCTCCGGCCTCAGTCTGCTTTCGCGGACTTGCTCGCTTCGCGGAAGACGCGCTCGCTTTCGCTCTTGAGCGCTTCACCCTTCTCGATCATCTTGTCGCCTTCGGCAATCTTCTGCTCGCCCTCCGCGATCTGCGCCTGGCCGGCGACGCGTACCTGCTCACCCTTCTTCACGAGTTCGTCACCCTGTTTGAACATGCGGCTCGCCTGTTCAACGGTCATGCGGTCGGCGTCACCGCCGGAGCTCGCGCAGCCGCTCGCGAGCAGGGCGAAGACGGCGGTGGCGGTCAGGGTCTTCAGTCGAAGGTTCATCAGGGCGCTCCATCGGATGGCGTTGCACGGTGCCGCGGCGGACGCGGCCAACACGGCCATCGTGCGAACTTCTCGCGAGCGCGTCGCGCTCCGGGGCACGAACGAAGCGAACAAGCTGACAGCCGGAGGGTCGTGCACCGGGTTGTAAACGGTCGATTTACGAGTTCAGACGGACCGGTTACGGATGTAAACAAATGTCATACGGAGCCCGGAAAGAAGAACTGAAGAGGTCTCAGGCCCGTATCGACGAGGCCGCAGCGAGTCGGATCCTTTCGCGCCCCCGCAGGACGAGCACGGCCAGCGCGGGAAGGAAGGTGACGGACACGAGCGCTGAGCCCAGCAGACCGCCCATGACGATGGCGCCCAGACCGCGATACAGCTCCGTGCCCGCACCACCCCAGAAAACCAGAGGTGCCAATCCGCACAATGTCGTGATCGTGGTCATCGCAATCGGACGCAGACGGGACACGGTGGCTTCCGTCACGGCGCCTCCGATATCGGCGCGGGAGTCCTTCAGGTTCTGCATGATCCGTGTGACGACGAGAATCGGATTGTTCACGACGGTACCCATCAGAATCAGGAACCCCAGCATGGAGATCATGTCGAGCGGTTGACTGAACGCCGGCAGGCCCAGCACCGACTGCCACCCGCCGATCAGGTTCAGCCCCAGCAAACCGAGAATTCCGCCTGCCATGCCCATCGGCAGCGTCGTCATGATCAGCAGCGGATAGCCCCAGTGCGTAAGTATGGCCACCAGCAGCAGATAGACGATGATCAAGGCGATGGCGTAGTTGCCGACCAATGATTGCCGGGTGGATTCGAGCTGGTCGCTCGCCCCCGCGATGGCGACCGACACGCCAGGGGCAATCCGTCCTTCCCGCTGCAAGACGGCGACCAGCTCGTCGCGCACCCTCTGCACGCCGGTCTCCAGCGCCACGTCATCGGGAGGAATGATGTTGACAGTGAGGGTTCGCGCACCGTTGACGCGTCGGATCGTGCCCGTGGCCACCGTTTCGACCACCTGCGCCACCGAACCCAGCGGGACCACCCCACTGGGTGTATGGAGCTGCAATCCGGCAACGCTGTCCAGACTGCCTCCCTGTCCCGCCCGGGCATACAGATAGACATCGATCTTGTCGTCGCCCCGATAGAACTCATCGGCAAACGCACCGTCGGTCACCACCGAAACCGTGAAGCCCAGATCCTGCGGTGTC
>JAUIAI010000960.1 GCA_030425615.1 Gammaproteobacteria bacterium | reverse complement strand
AATCGTGCATGACGGTCACCTCGCTGGCAGGCCCGGGCTCGCAGGCGCGCGAACGGCGCACTCCGACCCGTCTTGAAATCCAGATGGGGACGTCGTCGGCGCTTTCAAGTCCCATTCGCATCGGGACCGGACCCTCCTGTCCGATCCTCTGACCGGGTCGGCGGGCGCCGGGCCATTCATCGGATTGGACACGACACTAGAATCAGGTGTCGCGGTTCGCCTGGGGCGGACCGCTCGTTCAACCGCTGCCCGGCCAATGCCCATGACGCCCCCGGAATCCGTTCCCACCGTGCTCTGGCGCCCCGACGAGGCCCGCCTGTCGCGCGCGCATCTGACCGATTTCACGCGCTGGCTCGCCGAGACGCGCGGCCTTCGTTTCGACGGCTACGAGGCGCTCTGGCGCTGGTCGACCGAGTTGCTCGAGGACTTCTGGGCCTCGCTGTGGGACTACTTCGACATCCGCGCGAGCCAGCCCTACGAACGGGTGCTCGTCGAGCGCCGGATGCCAGGCGCCCGCTGGTTCGAGGGCGCGCGTCTGAACTACGCCGAACATCTGCTGGCCCGAGGCGAGGATGCCGATGCAGCCGACCGGCCCGCGCTCGTCTTCCGCAGCGAGACCGTCAGCCAGCGCACGCTCACGTGGGCGGAACTACGCGCCCAGGTCGGAGCGCTGATGGCCACGCTGCGATCACACGGGGTCACGCCGGGCGATCGCGCCTGCGCTTACATGCCGAACATTCCCGAGACGGCCATCGCCGCAATGGCCACCGGGCTGTAAGGCGGGCGGAAGGTCGTGGTCCCGGTTTCCGCAATCGTACGCCCGGTCACATCCGCCAGCACCGCCAGAGCCGCGACATTGGAGTTCTTGCCCTGATCAGTGGCCATGCCCTGCGTGGTATAGCGCTTCATGTGCTCGACCGAGCGGAAGTTCTCGGTTGCGGCCTGTCTCACATCCTTGACGGTGACATCGTTCTGGAAATCGAGCCAGGCGCGCCCCTTGCCCGCAACCGCCCAGAGCGGCGCGATGGCGTAAGGATCGTCTTCGGCGACGGGCAGTTTGACGTCCGGCACCTTGCGACCCAGTTGTTCCAGTACCCGCGCGGCGGCGGCAACGCCTTCGCTCAGACAGGCCGCCGTCGAAAACGCCCCGTTGCTGGCTCCGGCCGGGATCAT
>JAUIAI010000126.1 GCA_030425615.1 Gammaproteobacteria bacterium | reverse complement strand
AGAGATGTCAAGGTTGTTCGAACCCCTGCAGATCGGCGATTTGAAGCTCGCCAACCGGGTAGTGGTCTCGCCGATGTGCCAGTACTCGGCCGTGGAAGGCTGTGCGCAACCCTGGCACACCGTGCACCTGGGACAGCTCGCGATGTCCGCGGCCGGCATGCTCATCCTCGAGGCCACGGCGGTCGAGCCCGAAGGCCGGATCACCCCGGGCTGCCTGGGCCTCTACGACGATGCCACCGAGAAGGCCCTTGCCGGCCTCCTGCCCGTGCTGCGGTCGGTGAATCCGTCGGCCACGCCAGCCCTCACCCTGCAGATCGGTCATGCCGGACGCAAGTCTTCCAGTCGCGCCCCCTGGGACAACGGCCAGCAGATTCCCCGTTCCGAGGGCGGCTGGCTGGCCAAGGCACCGAGCCCCCTGCCCCACCTGGAGCACGAGGAAGCTCCCGCCGAGATGACCGCGGCGGATCTCGATGCGCTGGAGCAGCGTTTCGTTGATTCGACCCGCCGCGCCCTTCGTCTGGGGTTCGACGCACTCGAACTGCATTGCGCACACGGATACCTGCTGCACCAGTTCCTGTCACCCGTCTCCAACCGGCGTACCGACGAGTACGGAGGTTCCCTCGAGAACCGCATGCGCTATCCGCTCCGGGTGCTCGCCGCGGTTCGCGAACACTGGCCGGCGGGCAAGCCGCTGGGTGTGCGCCTGTCGGCCACGGACTGGGACTCCGACAGCAGCTGGACCATCGAGGAATCGGCGATCTTCGCGCAGCGCTGCGAGGCTCTGGGCGCCGACTGGATCGACGTCTCCAGCGGCGGCGTTTCCCGACATCAGAAGATCACGCTCGGTCCAGGCTACCAGGTGGGTTTCGCCGCCGAGATCAAAGCCCGGGTCGGGATCCCCGTCATGGCGGTCGGCCTGATCAGCGAGGCGGCACAGGCGGAGGCCATCGTGGCCGAAGGCAAAGCCGACCTCGTCGCGCTTGCACGGGCATTCCTCTACGATCCGCGCTGGGTGTGGCATGCGGCGGCGGAACTGGGCGCCACGGTCGGTGCACCGCCGCAGTACTGGCGAAGCGCGCCCGCGTCGGTCGGCCGGCTGTTCGGTGACACGCCGATCGGCATGCGCTGACGGTGCCGCGATCCCGAACATGACCCCGGCGACCGCAGAGCCCGACACCGGGATCCCGCCGCAGCATGGCTTTCTCGATGCCCTGCGCGCGCGGGCACGGCTGCGGCCCGCCCGAATCGCGCTCGCCGAAAGCGGCGACGAGCGGATGCTGCACGCTGCCTCGCAGGCCCGCGCCGCGGGGATCGCCGAGCCGCTTCTCATCGGCCGGCGGCCCGAGGACCCGGCGGGCGGCGGGGGGCTCGCCGATCCGGACGACCTGCAATGGTTCGAGGCGCCAAGGGGCACGGCCAGCCGGGCACGGCTGAAGGCTGCCCTCGCCGAGGCGCTGACGCGACGGGCGCCGACGGACGAAGCGCTCGAACGCATGCTCGACGACCCGTTGACCCTGGCGAACCTGCTGGTCCGCACGGGGGACGTCGACGCCACGGTGAACGGCGCCGTACACACCACGGCGGACGTCGTCCGCGCCGCCATCAGGATCATCGGCCTGGCCCCGTCAGCCACGCTGGCGTCGAGCTTCTTTCTCATGGACTTCGGGCAGCCCTGGCATCCTTTGCCCGGCACCTATGTCTTCGCGGATTGCGGGCTGGTCGTCGATCCCGATGCGGCGCAGCTCGCGCAGATCGCCCTTGCCGCAGCCGAAAGCGCGACGCGGTTGCTGGGCGAGCCTGCGCGGGTCGCGATGCTTTCGTTCTCCACCGCGGGCAGCGCGCGCCACGCGAAGGTGGAGAAGGTGCGCGAGGCGACTGCGCAGTTGCGCACGCTCGCGCCCTGGCTGGCGGTGGATGGCGAGGTCCAGCTGGACGCGGCGCTGATCCCGTCCGTAGCCGAACGCAAGCTGCCCCGATCCGCGGTCGGCGGACGTGCCAATGTCCTGGTGTTCCCGGACCTGGACGCGGGCAACATCGGATACAAGCTCGCCGAGCGTCTCGGAGGTGCCACGGCGATCGGCCCGTTGCTGCAGGGACTCGCCCGGCCCGCCCATGACCTGTCTCGAGGCTGTTCGGCCGAGGACATCGTGAACGTGATGGCGGTTGCGGCGATTCAGGCCGCGTCGGCGCCGAAGCAAGCCTGAAGAAGGTCGCCGGCCTTCAGCTCTGCAGCAGCAGGATCACGCCCGCCACGATAAGCCAGATACCGGCGACTTCGATCCACGAACTGCGTTGCGCAAACAGACGGTGTGAGACGAGCTGGGCCATGAAGACCTCGACCAGCGCCAGGGTGCGAACCCGGGCCACGCTCTCGATCGCGAAGGCGAGGAACCAGAACTGTGAAGCGGCCGCCCCCATGAACCCGGCCAGCAGCGACGGGCGCCAGGCACGAAAGATCTCGCTGAGCACGCCTGGCTGACGAAGGCGCAGCCATGTCGTGAGCACCAGCGCCTGGAGCAACAGACCGCTCGCGAGGGTCATCGTGGCACGCACGTAGAAAGGCCCCTGCTCGAGTTCGAGGATTGCCCCCCGATAGCCGACCGAAGACAGCGCGAACATGCCACCGGCCGCGATACCCAGCCAGACCGGCCGCCAGTCCAGGCTCTCCCCTGCGGCGCCGCGCGGCCAGGACATCATCATGACCCCGGTAGTGGCAACCACGACCGCGGCACCGCCGAGCCAGCCGATCTGGTCGCCGAGAAAGACGGCGCCGAACACTGCAACCTGCACGGGTTCGGTCTTGATGCACGCGGTGGTGACCACGAAACTGCGACTCTTCATGGCCGCCAGCATCCAGGCCGTGGCGAGGATCTGTGTCAGGGTACCCATCAGCAGCCAGGCCGCGAAGGCCGGGCTCCAGTTCAGCGGGCCCACACCCACGACGGCGACCGTGAGCGCCAGGAACAACATGGCGAAAGGCAGGCCGAACAGGAATCGCACGTGGGTGGCTCCGGCCGTGCCCAGACGGGCCGTGAGTTCCCGCTGCATCGCGTTGCGTGCCGTCTGCCCCGTCGCGGCCAGCAGCGTGAAGACGATCCAGAGCCAGGACGGCCAGGTCTCGTTCATCGCGCGGACAGGCGGCTCATGCCGCCCCTCCCGCGAGCCGGAAACCGAGGGCGGCCGCGGCCAGACAGCCGACGACATGCATCAGCGTGTGCACGAGCGCGACCGACCACAGCCCGCGCATCACCAGATGCAGCGACTCGAGCGAGAAGGTCGAAAAAGTGGTCAGCGCACCCAGCAGGCCGGTCATCAGGAAGAGCCGCCACAACGGCGACAAATCCGGCTGGCGCAGCAACCAGGCGGCGACGAGGCCGATGGCGAACGCGCCGAGAAGATTGGCCACCCAGGTCCCAAGGGCCAACGGGCGGGACGGGTCGTTGAACAGCACTGCGAGCGCATAACGGCCCCAGGCGCCGAGCACTGCCCCGCCGCCGATCGCCGCCCAGGCGGGCCAGCCGCCCGCTGACAGACTCACGAGTCCCGTTCCCAGCGCGCGGCGGCGGCGTCGTCCGAATCGCGGGCCTCGACCCACCGGGTGCCGGCGGCGGTCTGCTCCTTCTTCCAGAACGGCGCGCGGGTCTTCAGATAGTCCATGATGAACTCGCAGGCGCGGAACGCCTCACCCCGGTGCGCCGAGGTCACCGCCACCAGGACGATCTGATCGCAGGGCCGCAACGGCCCCACCCGGTGGATCACCAGCGAATCGAGAATGTCGAAGCGCTCAGCGGCCTCTTCGCTGATCGCCTCCAGCGCCTTCTCGGTCATACCCGGGTAGTGCTCGAGCGTCATCTCGGACACGCCCTCGCCCTCGTTCAGGTCGCGCACCGTTCCCACGAAACAGGCGATCGCCCCGACGCGCGCATCCGCGCCATGCAGCGCACGGGTCTCGGCGCCGAGATCGAAGTCTTCGGTCTGAACGCGCACGTTCATCGTCAGCCTCCGGTGACGGGCGGGAAGAAAGCTACTTCCGCCCCGTCGTGCAACGCCGTGTCCGGACCCCCGAGCGACTGGTCGACGGCCACCCGTACCGCACGCCCGGGTGCGAGCGCCTCTGCCCAGGCTCCACCGCGTGCGGCCAGCCAGCTTTGCAGGTCACCGGTCGTCGAGACCCCGGCGGGCACCTCCACGGACTCCTGGCCGGTGTCGAGCGCCTCGCGAAGGCTCGCAAAGAACAAGAGCTTCAGCTTCATGGAACCTCCTCTCAAGCCAGGAGCGATGCGAACGGCAGGAAACTCACCGTGTCTCCGGAGCGGATGCGGTGACCTGGCGGATTGTCGATCAGCCCGTCGCCCCAGACGGTGGAGGTCAGCACGCCGGAGCCCTGGTTCGGAAACAGTTCCAGGCGTCCGTCGCCGCCGAATCTCGCGCGCAGGAACTCGCGCCGGCGGTCGGCCTTGGTCTGATCGAATCCGGCAGTGGCGGTCAGACGGGGCGCAGCGACCGTCGGAGCCCCCTGCAGCCGGAGGATCAGCGGACGCACAAGCAGCAGGAACGTCACGAAGCTCGATACCGGGTTCCCGGGCAGGCCGACGAAGTGTGCGTGCCCGACCTGCCGGTTGACCCGTCCGAACGCCAGTGGCTTGCCCGGCTTGATGTTCAGTTGCCAGAGATCGAGTGCGCCCTCCGCCTCCACCGCCGGCTTCACGTGGTCTTCCTCACCGACGGACACGCCGCCCGAAGTGATGATCAGTGCGTTCTCCGCCGCGGCCCGACGCAACGCATCGCGCGTCGCGTCCAACGAGTCGGGGACGATTCCGAGGTCCATGACCCTGCAGCCGAGCGCGCGCAGCAGGCTGACGAGCACGAAGCGGTTGCTGTTGTAGATGGCCCCGGGACGCAGCGGCTCGCCCGGCATGGCCAGTTCGTCGCCGGTGAAGAAGCAGGCCACCGGAAGCGGGGGCCGAACGGGGAGGTCCGCCAGGCCTACCGACGCGGCCAGTCCGACGGCCTGCGGGCTCAGCCGCGTGCCGGCCGGCAGGATCACGCTGCCGGCGGCGATGTCCTCGCCCCGTCGGCGAACCCACTCCCCGCTCGCAGGGACCGTCTGGAAACGCACCGTATCGCCATCGGCTTCGGCCATCTCCTGCATGATGACGGCGTCGGCGCCGGGCGGAATGCCGGCCCCGGTGAAGATGCGCGCGGCCGTACCGGGTTCGAGCGGCCCGGGAACGGCGCCGGCGGGCACGCGCTGCGACACCGGCATGGCGCTTCCCTCGGTGACGTCCCGTGCGCGAACGGCGTAGCCGTCCATCTGCGTGTTGTCCATGGGGGGGACGTCGAGCCCCGAGCGCACGTCCTCGGACAGCACACGCCCGGCAGCGTCGATCGTGGCCACCCGCTCGCTGGTCTGGACCGGCGAGATCTGCGCGAGCATCGCCTCCAGCGCGGTCTCCATGGGCGTGAGTTCGCGATTTGCCATCGTCATTGCCTCGTTTTCCTAGCCGACATGCCTTCAGGGTCGTCCCGCGCGCCGAAGGCGATCAAAAAGGCCGCGACCTCCTCGGGGCGGTCGATGTCGAGCCGCCGTGGCCCCCCGGGCAGTTCGACGTCGCTGGCGACGGCGACGATGTCGCGATCGTCCGGCCAGAGGCGCGGACTGCCCGTTGCCTGCCGCCAGACCTCTATCTTGGGAATCGTAGCGCGCTTGTAGCCCTCGACCAGAACCAGGTCACAGGGGGAAAGCCGCGCGATCAGACTCCCGAGTGGCGGCTCCGGCGCACCGCGCAACTCGTGCATCAGGGCCCAGCGCGCGCCGGACCCCACCAGAACCTCCTGCGCGCCGGCCTCGCGGAATCGGTGGGAATCCTTGCCCGGCTGGTCGACGTCGAAGCCGTGATGCGCATGCTTGAGGACCGACACCTTCAGCCCCGCTCCGACCAGGATCGGCACGACCCGGGTCACGAGCGTGGTCTTGCCAGAACCCGAATAGCCGGCGAAGCCGATCACCTTCATGCCGTATCGGCAGCGCAGTGGGCGGCGATGAAATGCTTGAGCTGCGCCACGTCGGCCGGCATCAGGGTGAAGCGCTGCACGGCTTGCTCCAGCCCGGCGTAGGCCGGCGGAGGGGCCGGATCGCGGCCGACGGCTTCCCGGATGGTCTCCGGAAACTTCGCGGCCAGCGCCGTTTCCAGACAGATGACCCGCTCGCCGGGACGAGCCACCCGGGCGGCGACCGTGAGGCCGTCGGCGGTGTGCGGATCGACCAGCATGCCGGCCTCTCGGTCCCAGCGGGCGATCGTGGCAAGGCGGTCGGCATGACTGCTGCTGCCGGAGACGAACCCGAAGGGTTCGCCCGCGGCGAACACGGCCTCACCCGAGAGATCGAAGGTGCCCGTGGCCGACAGCTCGGCCCAGAGTCCGGCCACCCGGTCCGGATCCCTGCCCACGAGGTCGAAGACGAACCGCTCGAAGTTCGACGCCTTGCTGATGTCCATGGAAGGACTGGAAGTGGCGTGGGTCTCGGCGGCCGCGCGGACCCGGTAGCGCCCGGTACGGAAGAACTCGTCCAGAACGTCGTTCTCGTTGGTGGCCACGATCAGGCGCCGGATGGGCAGGCCCATCGAGCGCGCGATGTGGCCCGCCAGCACATTGCCGAAATTGCCCGACGGCACCACGAACGAAACCGTCTCGTCGTTGTCGCGGGTGGCGGCGAAATAGCCCTTGAAGTAGTACACGACCTGCGCCACCACGCGGGCCCAGTTGATGGAATTGACCGCGCCGATCGCGTAGCGGGCCTTGAACTCGAGGTCGCCCGAAACGGCCTTGACCATGTCCTGGCAGTCGTCGAACACCCCCGAGACCGAGATGTTGAAGATATTGGGCTCGGTCAGGGAGAACATCTGCGCGCGCTGGAATGCGCTCATCCGCCCATGCGGAGACAGCATGAACACGCGAACCCCCTTGCGGCCGCGCATCGCGTACTCGGCCGCGCTTCCGGTGTCGCCAGATGTGGCGCCCAGAATGTTGAGCCGCTGGCCCCGCTGCGCCAGCACCCACTCGAAGAGCTGGCCCAGCAGCTGCATCGCCACGTCCTTGAACGCCAGGGTCGGGCCGTTCGACAGGTGCAGCAGCGAGAGGTCGTCGGTCAGCCGCGACAGCGGGGTCACCTCGGGGCTGCCGAAGAC